>JAROBA010000035.1 GCA_029432815.1 Pontiellaceae bacterium B1224
TGAACGAACTTTCAAA
This sequence comes from Pontiellaceae bacterium B1224, assembly GCA_029432815.1. GTDB lineage: Bacteria > Verrucomicrobiota > Kiritimatiellia > Kiritimatiellales > Pontiellaceae > Pontiella. The sequence goes on from JAROBA010000035.1 coordinate 17, forward strand.
TCAACCGAGCAGTCTTTAGATCAGCAAAATGGAAAAGATTATAGGCCAACGCGATTGACAGTCCCCATAGAAGGACCGAAATCCCGAGAACGTGCATGGTGCGCGATGCTTTCATGAAATTCTCCCGATACGCTCAGAATCATTCCTGAGTCGGGAAAAATCTGCCAGATCAGCACTGGATGAAAAGCCCATTCGGAAACAAATCTTACCAAGTTATATGAAATGATAATACGCGTATTTCAGGCACGTATTAATGGACTCCCCTACCATTTTCAGTCCATTAGAATCCGGGCAACATGCTGTGCAGCAGCGCGACTTCCCAGCAGCTTCCGCAGTTCGGCATACCCCTTCAGCATCGTTTCCTTTTCAGGCGATGAAACCATCAGCTTTCCCACTTCCGCCGCCATGCGTTCCGGCGAGGCATCGTTTTGGATCAGTTCCGGACAGACCGTCCTTCGTGCAATGATGTTTACCAGTCCGATGTGTTTAATCTTCACGACGGTCCGCGCGAACCAATAGGTAAAGGCGCTGGTTTTATAAACGAGAATGTGCGGCGTCCCGATCAACGCGGTTTCCAGCGTTGCCGTGCCGGACGTCACAATCGCCGCCTGCGCCTGCCGCATCACTTCCCGCGCCCCGCCGCACACCACATCCAGCCGGGCCGGTTTTTCCAGACATTGGAAAATCTTTTCTTCCACCAGCTTTTTAATCCGATCATTGGGAGAGGCGATGATGAACGAGGCATCCGGAAACCGGCCTTCGAGTAATCTAGCGGCCGACAGGATCGTCGGAAGAATCCGCTCAATTTCCTGTTTTCGGCTTCCCGGCAAAAGCGCAACCAGCCGATCGCTCTGCCACGGAAGCTCTTCCCAGTCGGTTTCCAGAAATGCATCGATCTGTTCCACCAAGGGATTGCCGACAAAATCGACCTGCAGACCGGAACCTTTAAACAAATCCACTTCAAAGGGAAAGATCACCATCAGCCGATCGATAATCTTGGCCATTTTCGGGATGCGCTTTTTATTCCACGCCCAGACCTTCGGCGAAATATAGTAGTAGACCTTCACGCCGCGTTTTTTCAGTTCCGCCGCGAGGCGCAAATTGAACCCGGGATAATCCACCAGCAGCGCGGCATCAGGCTTGCGCCGATCCACTTCTTCGCAGATTTGTTTCAGCACGGCTTTGAAAAATGAATACTGCTTGAGCACTTCGATGATGCCCATCACGCCCATACGATCCGTGTGCTGCAAAAGTTCGACGCCTTCCGCCGCCAGATGATCCCCACCGATTCCCCAGAAATCGGTTTCCGGCGATTTCTTTTTAAATTCCCGAACAACGCCCGCAGCATGCAGATCGCCCGAGATTTCACCCGCCACAACTAGAATCGATTTCTTCATTACCTGAAATCGTCTGCGGACTTGACCATTTTAAATGGATGGTCATAGCACCCGAAAAAAATCAATAAAGATTGAGAAACTTGATTCATATGGGCCGCATAGTGCCTAAATTTACACCCCTTGGAAATCCCTTTTTCCAAGAGGTGAAAGCACAAACTACTCTACGTCCATAATTTAGAATTCGTAGCGCATTGCTCCACTGAACAACGTGGAGTAGTAATCTTTACCAATCTGGCCATCAATATCAGCCCGCAACTGAAGTCTGTTCTCAAGTTTTGCGACAAAGCCAATGCCCAACAGCGCGAGATCTGATTCGGGAGCACGCATTTCAAACTGCCCAATTTGACTGGATCCAACCAACGTATAATCCACCACCTCTGTGTCATCATTATACTCATGCAGCCAATACGCGCGCAGTTGTGTCTCGAAATCCACATTCAAGCCCGACTTAGGTGCGATTATTTCGGCACCCATGACTGACTGCAAACTCCAACGATCATACCCATCCACATCTTTCGCAACAGCCGTCGTTGCTGTTTCCGTATAAGCATCCTGACTGAACAAACTGGATTGTAGCGCCAGCAGCGGCCGGACGACAGTTCCGGAATCTTCATTAAACATCTCGTATCCGATGCCCGCATAGACAGCCGCCTGAGATGCATCGGCCGATGAGGCCACATCAAATGCTGTTCCGGAGGTGTTATCCATTGACGTTGATCCAAGACCCAGTGATAAATCGGCGAACCACTGTCTGGTACCATAAGAAGCATACAAAATTCCATAGGCCGTTGAGGCGTCACTTTCATCGCCATTTTCACCCTTAATGAGAGATCCGGCGTAGCCTCCAGCCAGTCCGACGAGCAGTTCTCCGAATGCACGGTCCACCCCGATAACTGTTCCGTAAACGCTCGAATCATACCCATTGTCATAGTTTCCGCTCTGGTCACGATTTCCAAACCCACCGTACACATCAATCCACGGTTGGAATCCCTGATCTGGATTATGAGGAGCGGGTCCATAGACGCCGACCGGGCTCTTGTCATGAAACGAGACCCCTCTCGTTAGAGCCTGATCAAGCCCCCCAAACAGCGCCTGGTTATGCTGATAGGTTGGAATACCATATGAATAAAGCTGATTCATCTGAGCAGTCACTTCTGAAGCGGACATCAGATTCAGGATCTCGAGTTGATTCGAAGCCGCAGCATTACCGGCCGAAGCCATCTCGTCGATTTCATCTGAAATTTCATCAAGAATTGCACCTGAGTCAGCTTCGCCGGAATCAACCAGCGAGCGGCGAGAATAGACCGCCACAATATTGGTTCCATCCTCCAGACTTAGATCGTAGTAGACTATACTACCGCCGGAACCACTCAGTGCCGCCAGCGATGTGCCATTCGTGACTCCACCAACAATCAGCGTTCCGGCTGTGATGATGCTGTTCGTATAACTCTGATCAATGGTCAACCGGGAAACAGCATCGACACCGACCATGGCCCCCGACTCAAACTCAGCTTCGGACGCCGCCAAATGCCCGACATTGGTACCACTGGAATCGGTCATAATGGTTAGTTTTGCACCGGAACCTTGGTAATAGCTGTCCACTTCAACCAGTGCACCGGATGCAATTTCAAGACCGGAACCACTTCCGGTGTTCTGATTATAAAAATGCTTCGTTGTCAAATAGGCCCCGTCTTCAACCCTAAGCGTATTATTGTCGCCGCCGTTATGCCACTCGTCGGCAATGATCGTGCCACCGACGGCGATATAGCTATCTGCAGCGAACGTTGAACCGACTCCTGAAACCAGGACCAGATTATCGTCTCCACCCTCTTCAAAATCGCCAATGGTCAGCGTATTGACCGAGCCGGAAGCTCCGTTTGTGAAGATCAGTGCGTTGCCGCTATCGAGATCACCAACATGCACATTGTAGGAGTTATAGTTCAGTGCGGCACCGGCACCGTTGAAGATATTGGTACTTTCATAGCGCTGGGAATAATACCCGTATTCATCCCAATCGCCTCTATCGAGCCCCGGCATAATAAACCCTTCCGATAAAAACTCGTAGGTCACACCCGTATCAACCAGGCTGGGCGCATCCGTATGAACGGCATCCATCACATACGTAACTTTGGAACCGCTTTCCATTATAAGCGGATCGTCTCTGTCATGAATTGATTCCACCGAATTGGTCAGAATCAGGTGCCCCCCGTTCTCAATTGTGATCGAGCACCCCAAATTAGTGCCACCGGTCCCAAGACTGAAATGATCAACGCTCAGGATATTGCCATCCTGAATATAAACATTCACCGCGCCCAGAGAAACACCTGTGTTTGTGGGAATCTGAGCCTCAGTAAGCCCCCCGAGAATCAACTCCGACGCTTGCCAAACGCTGCCTGTGCCCGCGAGGGTGATAATGCCATTCCCATCCACTGCTGTAAGGGAATTCGTATAGCCGTATAGGTTGATCGTGCCCGCATCCATGAGCAGCCCTTCCGGAGCCGCAAAATCGCCGTAAAAGTTGGCGGTGCCATCTCGAAGCTGCAGCCCGCTATTGATGTTCGTAGAACTGCCCGTGTGCTCAAAGTCAGCAAAGGCATTGAGAATACCGCCCTCTGATACTTCCAGGTAATTACTGTTGGAAGCGCCTTCCAGAAGCTCAATCGAACCAAAAATTGACAACTCACCACTGTCCCGAACCTGTACGTTGTTATAGTGAGTGCCAGCAGACCCGATGGAGAGATTTGTGAGCGACAGGGATGCTCCCTCAACAATGGACAGCGTATTGGAATCGGTGGTACCGCCAACAATCACGGTACCGTTGCTTGGTGCCCATGCTGCATCTTCGCCGAACAACTGGAGTTCCTGATAGCCCCCGTCCAAATTCTGAATGCCTGTCAATGTGCCGCCAACCGCCAGTACCGAATTGGAACCATAAAATGAAAAACCGGCCATAGATGCATCCATATCGCCGGTAATTTTCAGCGTACCGTAATCCCCAATCACCAGAGAATTCCCGTTTGATGCACCATTAATCGTTAGATCTCCATCAACCTCCAGCGTACCCATACCTCCGGCTTCCAGCCCCATTCCGTCGGTCGTCACTCCCGACAACCAGCCCACCCATACGGTATTGTTGCTGTTAGCATCCGTGCCGATTACGAGATCTTCAGCACTCCAAACGGACTTATAAATATTCGTCGTGACCGTAGGCACCCCCTCTTCCCACGTTATTTCATAATCTACACCACCGTAAAGCTGAACAAAGTTATCGTGGGCGCTATCCGAATAACCGACATACGCCTCGTCGGTCTCAAGCGAAGCATCATTAAGAGTGCCCTCTTCCCAATACGGTATAACCTGAAGTGTATTATTGGTCGTATACTTACCCACATACACGGAGCCCCAGGTCGCACTTTCTGCGTTATAGGTCCATTGGTTTTCGATCTGAACTGAGTCATCGGCAAATGCTGAAAAAGCCAGTGCCATTACCGTTGAAATACAGAATATTTGCTTATAATTCATCCCTGAACCTTTGTTTTTAAATTTACTTAAAAACATAGCAATTATAATGCCAACAACGCCCGGAAACTTTCAAAGAAGTCAAATAGATCGATATCAATCAACTCCGCGAGACCCTGCAACTTTTTGACTCGGATGATGTCTATGGCTGAACGACTGCTTTATCGGAAATGATAACGCTCGCACCGGCACGTAGTAAGAAACGGATAATGCTATAGCTTCTTTCGATAACGGTCATGCAACCGCAATGATTCCGTGTATTTCCCGTGGCTGTTACTCCTGCCACGTCTCAACAGCGATAAAGGCCATATCGTATTGATCGGCGAGCGCGATGAGTTTTTCCTTTTCGAGCAGAATAGTTTTACCGGCTTCTACTGCCAGGCATGTTGCCTTGGCGCGTTTCATCACCTTGATGGTTTTCGTTCCAACCACTGGAATATCAAACCGCATATCGTGTCCAACCTTTGGAACTTTCACGATGACAGTACCGGCTTTGCCAAACTTGCCGGCGCGTTTGATGGTCTGGTTCGTGCCCTCCCAGGCTTCGACGGAAATAATGATTCCTTCCTTAATGGCCACGGTCTGCCCGATTTCAAAATCGCTGGTGCCCTTCACCAGTTTTAGCCCCAAATCAATGTCGGCCAGTTCCCGTTCCGTTGGAGCCCGTTTGCTCAGAAGCCCGGCTTTGGGCGTATAAACTTCCATGAAGGAATTGCCCGGCAGCACTTCAATGCCGAGCTTTTCGATTTGGTCGGCCACGCCGCCATAAATGGTGTGGGCGTTGCGGGTTTCGAGTGCGCGGTATAATTCCTTCGCCAGCTTATCCAGCCGCAACCGGAAAACATTCTGCATTCCAATCTGCCCGACCATTACAGCCTGCTTGATGCCGGTGGATTTCAGCGTATCGAGAAAAAGCTGCATACTGCCCAGCGGCAGCCAGTGCGACTCATCAGCCAGCGCAAGCATCTCCCGGTTGGTCTCGCCCTTGAAACCCACCACAACAATGCGCCGAACACCCGCGGCCCGCGCCGCACGCGCCAGCATGCGCGGATAGGCATCGCGACCGGAAATAATGATGAGTGATTCAGGAACATCGTTCATATTCCGCGCATAGTGCCAAAAAGTTCCAAGCCTTGGAACTCCTTTTTCCAAGGGTTGGAAAGGTACAGCCTGGACTCAGGGCGGGACGCCCGTGGGCCTGGCTTATTCCTGCCGGCCCCACGTCACTTCGTGACTGAGTTCCGGCGGTACTATTTTCAGATACGGCTTAATCAACAAGAGGAAAAGGGCAGACAGGAATGTCCGCCCCACTGTTTAAAATTCAATCACCGCACGACCGCTGAGGGCGTAGGCCGAATAGTCTTCGCCGAAGCGACCGTCCACATCAATCACGAACTGGAGATCGTCGTTCAGAATACAGGTCAGACCCAGGCCGGCTTCCAGCACATCGGCTTCCGGCGGCGCCATGAGAAAATAGTATTGCCCGCCCATGCCGTTCACCAGTTCATAGTCGATCTGACCTTCGTCATCATTAAACTGATGCAGCCAGTAAAGACGCGCTTCCGGCTTGATCGCCATCGTCTTGAACTGTTTCTGCCAGCTGACCGCAGCACCCAGCGTGGAGAGCAGATCGTTGCGCACGTAGGCATCGACATTCCGCGCTACCCCTTGCGAAGAGGTTTCGGTGTAGTCCTTCTGATAATAATAGGACCAGAGTGCGGAAGCTTTCGGCGTGAACGCCCAGCGACGATTGATTGCAATTTCCTTCCCTCCACCAATCTGCAGCGCAAAATTGCTGGCATCATAATCCGCCGAATTCGCAAACGCGGTTCCGGATTCCTGCTCAATTTTACTTAAACCAAAGCCCATATTCACATCATAGAACCAGTCCTCGGTGCCCGAGCACAGATAAAAGACAGCATAGCCGGTTTTGGCCGTACTCTGATCGCCGTCATCCAGATCGAGCGATGAATACCCATAGCCGCTGGCCACGCCAATCAGCGCGCCTTCCAGCGGAAGATCGAAGCCGACCACTGTGCCGAAAACCTGCTGATCGTATCCGGAGAAGCCGCCCTGCGCTGCGTTGTCTGCCCACAGTCCATAGGGTTTAATCCAGCCCTGCAATTCCTGCTCCGGATTGTAGGGCCCCTTCGCACCCGTGAGTTCCGCCGGTTTAGTTTTATCCTTCAGCGTCGCATGTTTTTTAATTTCATTCATGCCCTCGGTCATGCTGCGGCCATGCTGATAGGCGGGAGCGCCCTGACGGTATTGCTGTTCCAGCTGCGCACTCTGCTGACTGCCCGACATCGTATTGAGCAGATTGATCATGCTGTTTGCATTCGGATCGCCCAGTAGCGACATATCGTCGATTTCGTTTGCGAGAGCCCCCATCATGGAATTTGTATCAAAGCCCGCGGTGTCGGCCAGGTAGTTGCGACCGACCAGACCATAGATGTCCTGATCATTTTCCCAGAAGATCACATCCACCAGCGATCCCGATGCATCCAGCATTTCGAGATCCAGCGAATCCGGATTTTCAATCCCGGCCACAATCAGCTTATCCGCCGCAATGATTTTGTTGGTGTAGACCGTCTCAAACTGAAGCTGACCGATGTTGCTGGCGTATTCAATTTTCGCGCCCTTTTCAAATTCCACCGTACCACCAACCGTCACCAACGCATTCAGCGGAGCACCCGCCGCGTTGGTTTCAACACCAAAGCGCAAGGAAGATGTCGCATCCTGATAATAGTTGCTCGCCACATGGATCGCCGCACCGGGATCAATGTTGATGCTCGACCAGTTGCGGTTGTGCAGATCACGACCCACGCTCACCAGTCCCCCATCAGCGACATGCAGTGCGTTGCCGCGACCGCCGTCAAACCATGCGCTCTCAATTTGCGATTCCAGCGTGTTCCACCCCGCTATATAATCAGCCATCTGACCACCGACCGAAAGATCGTACTGGCTATGCCAGGCCGAGTTGGTTCCGATCACCGACACCGCATTATTCCAGGCATTGGATTGTTGACCAATCACGCCGCCCATACTGTAGACCTGCGCACCGTCTTCAATCAAAAGGCTGTTCCCCGAGCCACCGCGACCCACCGACAGTTCGCCGAGACGATTCATGATCAGCACGGGATTCGGTTGGATAACGGGAGGTGTAATAACCACATTCGAAACAACCCCTCCTTCACCACCGGTGAACGTTCCTCCAGTAATCACCAATCCGGTCGTGTTTGACCAAATTGATCCACCGTTGAAAACCGAGACGCTGTTGTTGGAGGTCGCACCTCCAATGTAGGAATTACCTCCAGCAAAGGATCCATCTGAAACCGTCAGCGCGTTGCCCGAGCCGGTATTACCGACCATCAAATAACCGCTTCCACTAATAACCGATCCCCCACCAGCAAACGTAGTATATGGAGGAAGCACAACTGTTCCCGGAGGAAGCGTTCCATCAGCATACAATCCGCTACGCAACGAACTACCTTCGCCCGAAACGACCACTTGATTATCATCCGCGCCTTCGCCGTATCCAATCGAAATTCCAGACACGGAAACAACCGCCCCGCCATCCTCGACCCGAAGCAAGTTGCCAGAACCGTCATAACCGACATTCAACTGCCCGCGATTCTCCCAAACCGAACCCTCGCCCGAAACCATAACCGAGTTATTCGTTGCCATTTCACCGTAACCGATATTGCTGCCCAAACTTTCAACCCGTCCACCGTTCTCGATGACCAGACTATTTCCAGAGCCTGCATACCCCACACTTAAATCACCCAAGGGTACGACTACAGGATCATCATACAGAGATCCGCTGTTCACCGGATTAGAATAGGTATATGAAGGTGTCCCGTAGACCGTATTATTCCAAATCGAGCCCTCACCCGAAACCACAACAGAGCCCGACTCGTCGGCACCAAGACCAATATAGCCCTGCGAGCTTTCAACCTGGGCGCCGTTCGCCACAATCATTTCCGGGGTACCTGATGCATCGCCAATCAGAATCCCGCCGCCACTTCCAATGCTTGAAAAATTATTGGTATTTACATCCCCAACCAATACCAGCCCGCCATCCTCGACACTCAACGAGTTGCCTGTTCCGCCGGTGCCCATATAGAGCGCTTCATGGTTCTGCCAAACCGATCCACTGCCGCTCACCATAACGGTGTTGCTGTCCGAGCTGCTATTGTAACCGATGTAGCCGATGGTATTGGCGACCCTTCCGCCCGCCTCGATCAATATCGTGTTTCCACCCGCACTGTCATCACCGATCGTCAGCACATCCTCGACGTTGAAAACGGAGTCTTCTCCGGTCGAAGCAACTGAACCGCCACCCCGAATAGACACGGTATCCGAATTTATTTGCCCCCCGCCCCTGGCCGTCACCGAGCCAATCTGAACATCCAGATGTGAAGAATTCGTCCACATCGAACCTGAATCCTCAACAAGGACATCACCCATAACGTTAGCATCACCAGTAAACAGCTCTCCTCCATCTTCGACCAACAGCTCTCCTGCGGCAAGATCCAGCCCGCCCTTGATAGACCATAAGGACCCTGCACCCGAAACCCGCACAAGATTATTGGAGCCCAAAGGCCCTACAGCACTGTTCGGGGAGACCGTGATCCCCGCAAAAGTGCTGGAAACCTTGGCTCCATCCAGAATGTGCATCGAATTATCAGAAGCCGCATATCCACCAATAAAAAGCCCATTGCAGGACAAACGGGTGTCAACTCCCGTAATGACCGCCTCATTTCCCGTTCGCCTACCCCCGACCTCCACAACTACACTTGAAACCGTTGCCCCATTCGTGATGATTAATGTGTTGTCGGAGCCCGAAAGTCCAACAGTCAAAAACGCCACGTCCAAACCGGTATCAGCCCCGGCAACAGTCACCAAATTATTGCTGGATGACTGAAATTTACCAATCTCCAACTCATTACCTGCATCCACCAAAGCCCCATCTAGAATCTCCAATCGGTTGCCAGAACCATGGTATCCAACAAATATCCTCTCTGCGTCCCATACCGTGTTGGAGTCCATGATCCGGACCGAACCACTTTCGCCCTCGCCCAAACCAATGTAGGCATTTGGCACGGTTACAGACGACTCATTCGCAACTACCATTTCTGCAGCGCCCGTGGTGTCGCCAACAACAATTCCGCCAACCGTTCCAAGGTCCGGAAGATTGTTGGTATCCACATCCCCCACCAGCACCACCCCACCATCCTCCACGGTCAGGGAGTTATTCCGACCGCTTTCGCCAAAATTAGAAAAAGATGTATTGCTTAATTGAGATTCTGTAGAGCCCAGATATAGAGCCTGCTCATTTTTCCAGACAGACCCATTGCCGGAAACAAGAACGTAATTCTCATCCCCTCCTTCCTTGCGACCTACCATTCCAATTTGATTCACGACTCGTCCACCATTTGTGACAACCAAACTGTTTCCCGCCCCCGATTCTCCCACGACGAGGTTTCCTGACAGGTTCCATTCCGAATCAATCCCCGCTACCAGGACCTGATTCTCCGACCCCACTCCAACCCCGGGAACGGGGAGTGCTCCAATTGTCCCGCTCTCAGAATACACTTTCCCGCCATCGAGAATGCGAACTGCGTTGTTATTCCCAAATGTTCCCACCACAATTCCATTTTGATTGCTCCAAACCGAACCGGAGCCTTGCACAACAACGGTATTTCCATCTGGCGAGGTTGCCGGACCTTCTATATTAAGGACTCCGCTTTTTCCTATGCTCGCGTTGGCACTTATCAGAGTAGCCCCATCGGAGATTTTAACCAAAGAGCCGGAGCTGTTTTCCCCGACAAACAGGGGTTGCCCAACATCCCAAATAGCGTCAACTCCATCTATAACCACGCTGCGACCATCTTCGATAGCGGCTTCCATGCCTGTTAACTCGCCACCAACTTCCAGCGTACCGCCGGAATTAAAGCTGAAGCCTTCCAGGGAGGCGTCGAAATCATTATTGATGGCAAACGTCCCGCCATCGTTCAAATCCAGATTGTTTCCGGTGTGGATTGTGAGGTTGGTGGTGGCGACTGTACCGCCGTCGGAAACCGAAACCCGGTTGCCGGTTCCCCCGGCCGTTGTGGCCGTGCCGCCGATGTTGAGCTCGGGGGCATCGAGCAAGGCATTGTTTCCTGAAACCGATAGGGTGTTGTTGGAGGAATAGGAGTAAACACCGAGATTGAGTACGGAGCTCTGAACCGTTCCGTTAGCCAGAATAGAGAGTGAATTTTCAGAACCGTGTTCTCCGACATTCAGTGTGCCGGTGTTGTTCCATAGGGAATTGGTTCCCATCACCACAACACTGTTTTCATCTGATCCGATCCAGTGGCCGATGCTTGCATCGTCGGATGAGATCATCCCTCCATCAAAAATCCCAACGGAGTTGTCGGCACCGGTGTGCCCCACATGCAGGGTGGTTGTGGACAGTTCCGAACCCGCACCGGTGATCCCGACAAAGTTGTTGGATGAGGCCTTTCCAATGTAGGCATTCGCGGTGTTGACCTGACCGCCACCATAGATACCCAGCGAATTATCGCTTCCCAGATTCCCCACCGACAGTTCCTGAGAACTGTTCCAAACGGCATTGGATCCGCTGATAAATGCCACGTTCTCCATTGCTGAGGCATTGTTTCCGATGATACCAATCTGGTTATTTACCTGCCCGCCGTTTGAAACAAACAGCATGTTGCTGCTCGAATTCGAACCGACATAGAGCCACGGCACCGCAACATTCCAATCGTTGGAAACGACCTGAGTGGTCCCTCCCTCGATTGGATTGGTATATCCGAATACAGATGCACAACCCCATATCGTTGCACCGCGAATCATCAACTTGATTAATTGCTTCATATAAGCCCCCTTAAAAAACTACCTGTAAATAATTACCTGCTTACTAAACTGATTATTCAAACTCTACTCCAACCTTATAGAACCCGCTCTGCTCTACCCGATCCACCTGATCAGTATAACTGTTCTGCGGATAGTGAACCGGCGGTTCCAATGGTTGGAAATCTGTGCCAAGCGTCGGTGTCCAATACACGCGGTAAACGCGCCCCGTAGTTGAATCCCAACGCAGCACCACCTGCCCACCGGGCAGCGGAACCGCATCGTGCACCACAAAATATGAATCGGTTGACGTTGGATCAGTTCCGGCAATGTATTCCTCCATATTGGACATACCATCCCCATCACCATCGGCCTCTGCGGTTGCAAAAGGAACGGCAGCTGCGAAATATTTCGCCTGCCAGGAATCAAACCCGGAAACTGCTGCGGGATGCATGGGCAATACTGGCAGCGGCATGATGTCGGCGGTATTGATTACTGTCAGCGTACCATCGGAGGAGTTAAACAAGACAAGCAATGATCGGTCTCCGGAAAAAGCCATGACTGTTGTTGAGAACGGCAGCGTATAGAGTTCCTCCCCAGAGGCACCATCATACGCCTTGTCCGTTGTGACGACTAAATCACCGTTAGCTGAAGCAGCGTAAATCTCCGAACCGATGTTCAGCAGTTCGTTCAAGTCCGCATCATAGATGTAGCCACAGTTGTAGACCCTGCTGCCGTCCTTATTAACAAATACATTGCGGGAGCCGTTACCATATCTTGTACTAACGCTTATCTCTCCTGCAAAAAGGCCATTCATTATGGAAAAGCGCGACAGGCGCGAACCAGTGGTTCCCTGATCGGAATGATAGTAGTAGCGTCCATCGACCGTACAATCTCCATCACCAGCATGTTCCCACTGTGTGGCAAGCGGCTCTTCGGTCTGTGTATTGTACATCCTCACCTCAATCCACTGATCCATTTCCTCGGTGATCACACGCCCGGCACCGGCAGCGTTTATTTTATAGACATCCGTTCCAAGCGAGAGCGGTTCCTGTTCAGTTTTCGTGATCCGGTCGAACACACGGGTTTCATCACGCCTCCAGTTGTTGACGTAGATTTGGTTGTCCGCATAGTTTATGGTCAGGTCGGTTGCGTTCTCCCCGGCTTCGATAACCTGTTCAATTGAGCCGGTATCTGTGTTGTACCAGATCAGCTTCGACTTATTCGGTGCAGTGGTCGAGGTGTGGGCCATGTAGATATACGGCAGCGACCAATCCGTTGCCATTTTCAAGATCCTCATGGTTTCAACAGAGAGCGTCACCTGCACCGGAAGATCTACGCTGCCGTCGTTGAAGACGATCTCCGTCGTGTAGGTGCCGGCGCTCAGCCCGGACATATCGTATCCGACATCCAGTGTTCCGGGGGCCGTTGCACCGGCTGAACCCAGAATGATCCATTCGTTGGTGCATGATGCCGTCCACGCAACCCCTGCACCAACCATATTGTTAACTGCAACGGATACCGTCTGCGTGTAGTCGGAAATTAATCCTGCCATAATCATTTCATGGGGTTCTATTGAAATGGATGACGTCCGGAAGTTCCACACATCGCCGGCGACAACCGCATTTCCAAAGCCTGCGATATCCACGCGCCAGTAGTAGGTTTGATTGCCTGCCAGCATTCCGTCGGCCAGCGGGAAGTCCGATGTTGTCCGGCGACCGAGATACTCTACGCTGTTTGTTGAAGCTGTGGCCACCGCATTCGAATCGGTCCCGATGTATACATCATAACCAATGCCAGTCAGTGCACCCGACCACGCCAGCCTGGGCAGATTGCTGCCCTGAACACTTCCCATGGACGGATCGGGAACCATATCGGACTCCGGTATCGGCATGATATCGGCAGTAGCCAACGAGGCAAGAGTTCCATCTGTCGGGTTAAAGAGCAACAGATCCGATTGGTCGCCGGAAAAGGCCATCACCGTGGAGGAGAATGGCAGCGAGTATATCTCTTCTCCGCTGACTCCATTATACCCTCCGGTCTCTGTGATGATCAGATTTCCGTAAGCCGAAACGGCATATATGTATGAACCGATATTCAGAAGCTCGTTCAGATCCGCATCATAGACTTTACGTTTGGCAAAAACCTTTGTCCCATCCAAGCTCAGCATCACAGGACCAGCCCCTCCACCCTCGACAGCCTTCTCAAACACTATTGAGTCCTGAGAAATATTAAATTTGTATAGGCTATCGGAACTACTGAGAGAGGGTTCGCAATAATACAGGAAGTTACCATCGGGAGAGCTTTCAAAATCTCCAGATCCGTCAATACCCCTGAAAGCCAGCTCTGCGCCGTTGGTTGTATTAAATGCGTAGATAAAACCTATCTGATACTCTTTCGAGGTATATAGATGGCCTGCACGGCCTGCATTAATACGGTATACATCGTCGGAACTCAGCAACAACGGATCGAGCTCGGTCTTGGCAGAGCGATCGAACACACGGGTTTCGACCCGCTTCCAGTTTGTTACGTAGATTCGGTCATCAGGATAGTGCACGGTCAGGTCGGTTGCATTCTCTCCTGCATCGAGCACTGTTTCGATTGAATCGGTATCGGTGTTATACCAGATCAGCATGGAGCGGTTGGGTGTCGACGAAGAGGTGTGCATCAGGTATATATATGGCAGCGTCCAATCTGTCGCCATTTTCACGATACGCATGTCTTCAACGGAAAGTGTCACGGGAAGCAGCAATTCTGCGTTCCCATCATCGAAGACAATCTCGGCAGTATAAGTTCCCGCCTCTAATTTGGACATATCAAAGCTGAGGTCCATGGTTCCTGGAGCCATACCGCTGGTTGAAGCCATCAGCACCCAATCGTTCGTGCAGGATGCGGTCCATGCAACAGGATTACCGACGGTACTATTGACTGCAACCGACACCGTCTGCGTGTAGTCTGCAACCACACCGACCACATTCAACTCGTCGGGTTCTGTCGCGATGGAGGTCGTTTTAAAATTCCAGATCTCTTCATTCACAATGGGGCTTCCGAACATCACGCTATCCACACGCCAGAAATAGGTCTGGTTTCCTGTCAGCATCCCTTCAGACATCTCAAACCCGGTCGCGGTCCGGCGGCCAAGATATTGCAGGTCGTTGGTCCCGGCTGCGGCAACAGCATTCGAGTCCGTGCCGAGATAAACATCGTATGCTGTTGCTACCGCTGCGGCCGACCAGGCGAGCCCGGGCAGATTGGCCCCCTGAACACTTCCAACCTCTGGAACCGGAATCATCTTCGGTTCTGGAATCGGCATGATTGCCGAAGTGGCCAGAGAAGTTATTGTTGCGTAAGATGAATTGAATAAAACGAGCTCGGACTGGTCACCGGAAAAGGCCATCACCGTTGAAGGGAATGGTAATGTATAAAACTCCTCCCCGGTATCTCCATTAAATGCCTTGGTTTCGGTAATCACCAGATCGCCATAGGCTGAGGCCGCATAGATCTCCGAACCGATGCTGAGCAGCTCATTGAAGTCCTCCGTATTAAATACGGCGCCGCAGTTGTATACACGGCTGCCGTCCATACTCACAAAAATATTTCTCGAGCCATAGTGGAACTTCGTTCGCTGCCCTAAAACTTTGGAAACCGTGTTACTGGTTATCGAATATTTTTCAAGTTGGGCTCCACTGGATCCACTGCTAGCGCGAAAATAGCTTCGACCATCCAACGAGCATTCACCACCTCCAGTTCCGTAGTATGTTCGCACTTTAGCCACCTCTGAACCGGTGATCGTGTCTCGTAAATAGAAATACGTCCCACCCTCCGTTGTGACGCGGTTCGGTACACTTGCGGAGATTGACAACGAAGCAGATGCACCAAGTGCTATAGAATCAAGCAGACGTTTTGAGGATCGGTCGAACACCTCGGAATTGTTCAGATAAATCCGGTCATCGGCATAATGCACCGTAAAGTCGGTGGCATTCACCCCCGCACCGAGCACCTTTTCGATTGCACCGGCATCCGTATTGTACCAAATCAATCGCGATTTTTTCGGTGCCTCCGGCAAGGTGTGGAGCATGTAAATGTAGGGCTGTGTCCAATCGGTCGCCATCGTCACGATCTGCATGCGTTCTGCAGAAACAGTCACCGGCAATGAAATCTCTCCGTTGCCATCATTAAAGATGATTTCCGTCGTATGAGATCCGGCCGCTAACTTAGACATATCGAAACCAATATCCAGCGGTGCGGAGGCGGTTCCGCTGGTTGCTCCCAGCACCACCCAATCACTCGCGCACGACGCGGTCCAGGCAACAGAATCACCGGAGACACTGTTTACATCGATTGAAACCGTGTTTGTATAAGCAGCGGCAAGAGCTTCAACGACCAGCACAACTGGTTCTGTAGTGATTGAGGCTGTTTTGAAGTTCCAAACATCCCCGCTATCAATGGTGTTGTCGAACGTCACAGTATCCACACGCCAATAGTAGGTTTGCCTGCCGGCCAGTATCACATCCGATAACGGGAAGTCGGCCGTTGTCCTGCGGCCCAGATATTCCATGCTGTTTGTAGTGGCTGAGGCCACGGCATTCGATTCGGTTCCGATGTAGATATCGTAGCCGGGAGCCGGAACAGCTGACCACGCAAGCTCGGGAAGGTTTACACCAACGACCGAACCCGCAGCCGGATCGGGCACCATATTCAGTTCCGGTAACGGCCTAATGCCGGCCGTCTCGAGCACGGACAGCGAACTGCTCGATGAATCGAAAAGTACTAATCCGGATTGGTCACCGGAAAACGCCATGACGGTTGATGAGTGAGGCAGTGTAAAGATTTCCTCTCCGGTAACTCCGTCGTAAGCCTTGGTCGACGTCACAACCAAATCACCGTATGCGGAGGCTGCATAGACCTCGGAACCGATATCCAGAAGCTCCTGCAGGTTTTCATCGTAGATGATCCCCCGATTGTAGATACGCCGCCCATCCATACCAATAAGAACATTATTGGATCCACTGTTTGATACCGACGCTCTGCCGACCTCCACATGCGAGTCCGTTGTTACGTCATATTTGCGTAAGACAAGTGGAGTATTGGGATAGTCCATCGTATAACCGCTTCGATAATAAAACTGTCCATTCAGAGACACCTCGGCATCCCCATCGCGCATCTGAAGCGAGTCCAGCCGGCTCTCTGTTTCTGTATCCCACAACTGCATAGTTGCATTGTACAGGATGCCATGGTCCACGAACAGGCGGCCCGGACCGCCTGCGTTAATCCGAACAACGGAACTATTATCAAGCATGGTATTATCAAGCAGCAATGGCTCTAATTCCATTTTCGAAGAACGAGCGAACACCCGGGTTTCATCGCGTTGATAGTTGTTCACATAGATCAGATCATCCGCATAGTGGACCGTTAGATCCGTGGCATTCTCTCCGGCATCAAGTATCTGCTCAATAGAATCTGTATCCGTGTTGTACCAGATCAATCGAGACTTGTTCGGGGCAGTCGCCGAAGTATGTACCATGTAGATGTAAGGCATGATCCAGTCCGTTGTCATTTTAACGATTCGCATACTCTCAACTGAAAGTGTCAGCGGTATCGATAAGGTGACGTTTCCGTCATGGAAATCGATCTCCGACGTATAGGTTCCAGGGGCCAGGACAGACATATCAAAGCTGATATCCGGCGTTCCGGAACCAACCCCGTTCGTTGTTCCCAAGAGTACCCAATCGTTGGTACACGATACGCTCCATTCCGTAGCGTCAGAAACAACACTGGTAACTGCTATGGAGACCGCCTGGGTGTAGGCGGCGGAAAAGCCATCAAAAACAAATTCGTAGGGCTCTACAGCAATCGCCGGTGTCTGGAAATTCCAAATGCCGCTCTCAACCACATTGCCCTCGACTCCGACGGCATCCACACGCCAATAGTAGGTTGTACTTCCACTGAGCATGCTCTCGACTATGGGCAGGCTTCTCTCTGATTGCCGTCCAAGATATGCAGCACTGTCAGTATCAGCATTGGCCAGGGTATTGGAATCCGTACTCAGATATATGTCGTATGCGAATGCCTCGGGAGAAAGCGACCATGACAAATTCGGATAGTTCACAGGAACTACGCTTCCTGTGGATGGCGATGGTTTCATGCGAGGATCAGGCAGGGCCATCATGTCGGATGTATTGACCGCGGTAAGCAATCCGTCTCCATAGTTGAACAGAACCAGTTTTGATTGATCCCCTGAAAACGCCATGACAGTGGTTGAAAACGGTAAAGAGGAAATTCTATCGCCCGTCAAACCATTGAATGCACTCGCTTTGGTAACAATGAGATCTCCAAATGCTGAAATAGCACGGACTTGATCGTTAACATAATTCACTCGGTTCAAATCCGCATCATAGATGATGGAATAACTGCAGACACGCGATCCATCCATACTCACAACAATGCCTTGCGAATAGCCGGCTGTTATAGTTTTAACCAGCGAGATAGCGTTGGAAGTCACTTCATACTTCCGGACTTTATCGCTCGATATATCGTTATTGTAGAAGAAGCGACCATCGAGCGAGGCCCCGGTATGACTCCTGGTGAGCCCTCCTGAGAAAAGGTTCGTACTCGTTTCCGCATCATACAGTTCAAGATAGTACGTACTGTACCCATTTCCATCGACCGCTGAAACAGTAGTTAATCGATTGTGCAAGGAGGGGAAAACCCGATCCACCCTCTTTTCGAAGGTGAGCGAGTCCAACTCCTGTTTGGTCCCCCGGTCAAAGACCTTCAACTCCTTGTTGCTGTTGACGTAAATGATGTCGTTGCGATAGTGAACGGCCAAACCTCTTGCATCTTCACCCACATCGACTGCGTGCTCGATACGTTCTGTATCCGTATTGTACCACATTAGAACGGCTGTTGGTGATGTATACGGTTTATGAAGCATGTAGACGTAAGGAAGCACATAGTCCGTTTCCATCTGTATGATCGACATCCTTTCTGCCGTGAGAGTCAGGGGCACTGCGAAAGAACCAGCCCCATCATTAAAAATCAACTCAGCCGTATAATCCCCCTCGGTGAGAACAGACATGTCCAATGCGAAGTCCAGGGTTGTGGTTGCTGTTCCATTCGTCACATCCAGCAATATCCAGTCGTTGGTGCACGTTACCGCCCAGTTGACTGAATCCCCAGCCGCACTGTTGACAGACACGCTGACGGGCTCAGCGCAGGAGCCTGCAATACCCGTAAATGTCAATTCAGCAGAATCAATCAGGATCGATGCGGTTCTGAAGTTCCATACGAGCGGGGTTTTTATTGCTCTACCGCCAAATTCAACGATATCCACTCTCCAGAAATACGTTTCATTTCCGGTCAGCATGCCTTCGGGCAATGAATGTTCAAGGCCGGACTCACGGCCCAGATATTCAACTGAATTAGTATCGGCCATGGCGACCGCATTTGAATCCGTACCCATATATACATCGTAGCCAATGGCGGACGGAACGGGCGTCCAGGAGACTTCCGGCAGGCTGGTCATGCACATACTTCCAACCGTTGGAACCGGCAGCAATCCCGGTTCCGAAAGCCCCCCGGCAATCGAATCAAGCGAAACCGTTTCCAGTTTTGCAGTGTATGGATTGAACACCAGGAGCTTGCTTTGATCCGGCCAAAATACGGATTGGTCGCTTCGAGCCGGCAGGGTCAGGACGGATTCTCCCGAAACGGAATCGATCAGTTCTGTTTCCGTGACAGCATATTCTCCACGGAACGATGCGGCATACACTTCCTTGTCATAGCCATGAAAAGCAATTTCCTCCAGATCGGACGTTTGGAATACACTCCCCACATTGAATGCACGGGAACCATCGCCCGCGAGCACCAGCTTTTCCGATCCGAAATTCCGGGTATCTACGCTGAGTACTTTAAGAAAAGTGTCGCCCGAAATATCATACTTGGACAGTTTGCTTCCTGAGCTTCCATCTTCTGCATGATAGTAAAAACGACCATTCGGGGAGCATTTCCCGCCCCCCTCACGGGCATAAGCGGAGACCAGTTTAGTGCCGGTTTCCGTGTCCCACATATCCGAATAGCGACCGCGCACTGTGAATATGCGGCCTGAACGGCCGGCATTAACCTGATTAATCGTGCCGGTTACCGGAAGCGGATCCAACACCTCTTTTGAGGTCCGGTCATAGACAACGGCCTCATCCTCACGGCTCACGTACAACCGGTTTTCACCATAGTGAACCGTAATATCGAGTGCATTATCGCCCGGATTAACGACCCGTTCAACGGCCTCGAAATCCGTGTTATACCAGATGAATCTGGCCATCAGATCATCATACTGTGAATAGGTCGGATGAGGATCCCGGTGCTGAATGTATATGTAGGGCAGTGCCCAATCCGTCACCATCTTCTTCACGCGCAGTTCAAAGAGGTCGAATGGTTCGGACAGGCCGATATGCTCTTCATTGTCGGAAACCTCCAGTTGTACATTATTGTCCGAGCTTTGATGGATCGTCACACTGCCTTTCCATTGTCCATCCACCAACTCGACAGAGGAAGGTTCTACAGACAAGGCAGCTTGTGTCGAGGACCGCGCAGTAAGCTGGACCGAGCCGCTATAGGACGGCATCGGTTCATCATTACTGTTCAGCGCGCTGACCGTGATCAGATAAGGGACCTCTCCCGGCATTGTTTCCGAAAGCCCCGCAACCGCATATCTACTCACTTCCTCGTCGCCAATGTTTATTAACGCGGTCGCGGAGATAAAACCCGGGAACTGTGCGGTAATTGCAGAAGATCGTTCACCATCGGCATCTCCATTTTCCACAACCATGATATTAAACACGGCGTTCGACTGCCCTTCCTGGATGGTGACCGTTTGGGGAACTGTTACCGCTGTGGTATCGGACGATTGCAACAGGATGTGCAGGTCGGAAACCGCGACCCCTTCCAGATACACACTTGCCGTCGCAGTTGCACTTCCTGCCACCCCGGAGACGCTTTTCGGTACAGTCAGAAACAGGGTCTTCTCGTCGTTATCCTGAATAAAAACCCCGGCACTACCCTCGTTATATCCTTGGACTTTCGCAGTAATCGTTGCGGTTTGAACGCCGTCCAGCAGCGCGTCGTCTATCACCTGAAGAGAGAAAGCAGCGCTATTGGTTCCTGCCGGAATCTCGGCACTGGCATGAGCGATCTCCGAAGGATTATCGGAACGAATCGAGACAGTAACATTCGTCGTCGTAACGGTATCGATTGCCACAATGCCTTCGATTGACCCAGCCCCTTCAACCGTTATCTGAGGCAACGTCAACGTCAACTGACCGGCCGCAAACGATGGGCATGCACCAAAAAAAACAGCCGCCAATATCAGCATATACCCAATAGACTTTCCCATACCCTACCCCCTGGAGGCGCACGGCGCCCCGATTCCTGTAAACTTTAATTTTCTGTAGAAACGTCGATGCGATAGAAGCCGCAGTCTTCGACCGAATGTACTGTGTCGGTATAACTGTTCTGCGGATGACGGATACCGGTTTCCAATGTCTGGAAGCTGTCGGTCATATCCGATTTCCACTGTACGGAATACACACGGCCGGTGACGGACTCCCAGGTAATCATAAAGACGCCGTTCGTAATTTCGTCCATCGACTCAATCATGAAACAGGAACCGGCATTGGTCGGGTTCATTCCCGCGATATATTCATCGCGGTTAATCTGCCCGTCGCCATCGGTATCCAGATCCGCATCGATCCCCGACTGACCGAAGAATTGCATTTCCCACCAATCCGGGATGCCGTTGCCGTCCCCATCGATCAGACTCAGAATCTGCTCCGACGAAACCCAATCGGACCACGCGCCGCTGAGACGGCCGATCGAACTTTCGACCGAAGCCCTGGCCCGATAGAAATAAATCGTGTCGGCTTCCAATCCTTGGAAGACATGATTTGTGACTGCAACCCACCCCGAATCCTGTAATGCAGTGGCATTGGTTGAAGCGGCCATTTCAACCCAGTAGGAAACCGGTCCTTCGATCGCATTCCAGAACACTTCATTCTCAGCCCCTGCCGTTTGCGCCGGTTCAGCCAGCATGCTTGGTGCAGGCGGCACGACGTACATCGAGGCCTCCACCCCGTTTGAAGAAGTCAAGGAATCGTTGCACGTGAGCGTCAGCGTTGTGTTGGAATAGACTCCCGCCATCATGCCCGACGCATTGAATGTCGCCGTAACCACCACGTTCGAACCCGGCGGAATGATTCCAGAGGTTGGATTCACGGTAAGCCAGGAAGCCGCACCCGTTTCGGGTTCGGTATTCGAATCATCGGCGTTATGCAGTGCTGAAATTTCAGAAGCCGATAACATGCGGTTATAGATTCGAACGTCGTCGATGGTCCCATGGAAGGCATACCCTTGTGCAGCGCTATCAAGACCAATGTACATATTGGCTGTTGTCGCGGCATTGGGCGACGGAATGCCCATATGCTCTGAGTCAAGCTGCCCATCAATATAGATGGAAAGCGTTTGATTGGAAACCGAATAGGCCATGACAGTATGATGCCATTCTGACAGCGAGAGAACGGAGGCCGAATACCCACCCGGATCTGCACCAGCCGAAACTTGATACGTCAGCTTACCGCGAACAGAACTGCTATTGGCATTACCTAGAATTCCGGAAAACCACCCATTGTTACTGCCCGAACCCCGCTTGGTCAAAATAGCATCATTATAGGATGCGTTTCTTTCCGACTCATTCAGCCATAAACTGACTGTAAAATCCGTTCCACTCAATCGAAGATCGGAGGCGTCGGGCACGACGACAAAATCGTCTACCCCATCAAACAGATAAGCGCTGCTTTCATTCCCGAACCGATCGGTCGTCAAAGTCGCACCGTTGACGGTTCCATCATTTCCGTTACCCGATTCGTCGGCGGCATTACCATTGAAGGGATATGAGGCGATCAGTCCAGCATCTACACCGGCATCGGTCTCATTATAAAGCACGGCGATCTCCGAGTCCGACAGTGCGCAGTTGTAGATCGTGACATCATCGATATCGCCTTCAAAACCAGAGCCAGCGGCCATGCTTCCAGAACCATAATAGAGCCCACCGATATTAAACGGCAGACTGTCATCAGAGGACGTGGTCGGAAGAGGGAAAGACTCACTCCCAACAAGAACCCCGTTGACGTACAACCGCAAAACGGCGGAAGCCCCCTCGATATCGTATACCCCCGAGAGCATCACCCACTCGTTCGTCGGAATCGCTTCATTGGAAACGCCCATTCGATCCATGTTGGCGGATAATCCTGAGTGATCTCCATAAATGGCATGATAACCATTACCCGTATCGAAAGGATAATTGCAGATCGACCAGCCGTCATAGCGAGGGGAACCATAGGTAGATATTCCCTTGCCCAGCAGCATGGCCTGTTGATCAAACGTACTCGTCTTTACCCAGAAGTTATACGTATGACTCGTATCACCTCGGTCAAGAACGTCGCCATACGTGATGTAGGCCTCTCCATCAAAAGAATAGGCGCTATCCGGATTGCCAAATCGATCAGTGGTCAGGGTTGCTCCACCACTGATCGTACCCATATATCCATTGGATTCGTCGTGCGGGTTCCCGTTGAAAAGGAAACTGGCCAGCGGCCCTTCGGAAGTAACGCTAACTACAGTGATACCCTGAACGGCAGGTTCATCGCCTGCCGGTGAATTGTATTGCATTAGAATTTCTTCTTTTGTCAGCGCACGGTCATAAATCCGCAGCTCATCGATCTGTCCGTCAAAGTATTTCGTCGAGAGGTATCCTGGATAGCCTGCGGCTTTTCCGATCAGGAAATCCCATTCACTGCTGAGCGAATGCGCTCCTGTCACCGTTGAATTAACGAGCTCTCCATTATCGTATTGGCGCACTTCATTTCCGTCGTAGGTTTGGGTAATCAAATGCCATTCGTTGAGCGGCAATGTATGACCCACCCGGCTATCCATTCCAACACCATCATCCCATAGCATCGTGGTGCCGAATCCTGCACTGGAGTGCGTAGCCGTATAAAAAGCATAATTTCCATTTTCGACAGAATAAGAAAACCGCTGTTGGCTCCATGGCCCCATGTAGTCGCTGGCCGTGAAACGATCAATATTCACCCAGGCCGATACCGTGAAATTGCTGAATCCATTGATAATATTTCCACAGTTGATATAGGCGGATGATCCATTGAAATCGTATGCAGAATCAGGATTCCCAAAACGATCTTCAACCAACGTCGCGCCATTGACAGTTCCATCATGGCCATTGCCCGACTCGTCGGCTGCGCTTCCGTTGAACGGATAATGAGCAATCAGTCCTGCATCCTGAGCGGTTTCAACGACAGGCCTGAACTCAATATCATCGATGGCGAACGTATTGCCCGCAAAGAACGGAAATATAATCAGCTGATCAACAATCCTTAAGGTTACAGTGCCGGATGAAGCCGCCGTCCACTCTGCAGCGAACTCGTTCCATATTAGACTTTCCGTGGCAACTGATCCGATCGATGAGCCGTCGATCTGAAAGTCGAGGGTCGGCAGGTCTAGGGCGAAAAGGCCGGCCGCCCATGCGGAGAACGTATACGTTTGCCCGGCAACCACCGCGACCTCCTGCTCCCAGACTGCGGCGCCCGATGTCATGCTTCCATGCGCCATCAGCATCTGACCGGTCGAGGATGTGTGGTCATTCATCGTCGGGCTTAAATCGGCATCCCATGTTTGCGAATCATCACCTACAAAATAGGTGCCCTTCGACAGATAATTTCCCGTCGCCGCATAGGTATAGGCAGAGGTGAAGTTGGTATTTCCAGCTTCAAAATCGCCGTTAACAATCAGATTTCCAATCTCTGGAACTTCCGGTGTGAGCGGCGCAATAATCGTGAACTCCAGATCAGCATTCCCGGCATTGGAAATGACCATGGTGCGGGTAACGGACTCGCCGGCAACCACCAGCGTGTTGGTCAGCGCAGCCGGTTCGAGCACAAAAACAGCTCCGACGACATTGAATACCGCACTGGTTCCGGAATGACCGATCCCATCGTCAACCGCCAGCACCACGTTGTTATCCACCCGTCCGAAGACGATGGGTGAAGACGCATTGGTTGCCGCAGATGGATTAACCGGTACGCTGCCCCCATCACCATAGGCCTCGAATGTAAACGGACCGGCCGGTAAAGTTGCGGGCTGGCCATCAACCGTCTTCGCGGATACACCGACCTGAACCGGTTCCAGGACGGCAATTTCGCCCTCCTCCAGGGAAAGTTCCAAATGATGGATATCATCATCAACCACATCCATCAGACGATGGGCCGGCACATAGCCCGGCGCTTCTGCCAACAGCGAAATCGACTGCGTACCATCCAGGTCCGCATCATCAATCACGGAGAGGTTAAACGAAGCCGAAGTCTGCCCGGCCGGTATCGTGACAAAGGCCGGTACGATTAGCTCAGAAGCATCAGAAACAGATAGCAGCACATGCACATCCACGGATGTACGGCCGGCCAACGAGACCGTTCCTGCATTCGTGACCACTCCGTCTCCTTCGCGGAGCGATGCGGGAAGCTCCAGCTGAATCCCGTTTGTTTCATTATCGAACACAAACACACTGGCTGAACCGGTGGTCCAGTTTTGCACTTTCGCCTCGATGGTTGCTGTTTGGACACCGTCGATAGCGGCGTTGTCGATCACCGGCAAGGCAAAGGAAACAAAGGTTTGTCCCGCCGGAATCACGATGCTTGAGCTGCCGATCTTGTCCGGATTATTGGAGTTGAGTTCAACAACAATATC
Source organism: Pontiellaceae bacterium B1224 (assembly GCA_029432815.1). Classification (GTDB taxonomy): domain Bacteria; phylum Verrucomicrobiota; class Kiritimatiellia; order Kiritimatiellales; family Pontiellaceae; genus Pontiella. The sequence continues at coordinate 25,603 of JAROBA010000035.1, forward strand.
GGCATCCGGCGCAGCACTCACCTGCAACGCTCCGGAAATCGTTCCGGCTCCTTCATAGGTTGTTTGCGGCAGACTGAGCGTTAATACGGCTGATTCATTATCGTGAACCAGCAGTTCATGAGCGGCCTCAACATATCCAATCGCCGAGGCATGAACGACGGCCGACTGAGAGCCATCCAACTCGGCATCATCCTGCACCAAGACAGTAAATGACGCATGCGTGCTGCCCGCGGGAATTACAACGGAATTGGTGGCAACTGAAACTTCTGTCAAATCATCAGATACCAGGTTAATCACTAAATCCGATGCCGGTGCTAGTGCAACGGTGACCTCGCCCGTCAACACGCCTTCTGACTCCGTTGCAGTTTCAGCTAGGGATATTGAGAGATCCAGAAAGCCCGGTTCAACCATGACATGCAAAGTTTGGTCATCACCATTGAAGATGTACAACATATGTTCAGCATCATTGAAGTCCATGACCGTGGAAGAAAAAGAGAAATCGGAAATTTTCACAGCGTCCCCTCCCTCCTCAAATGGTGTTGTATCCCACATTCCACTACTGCCAAAAGCAACGCTTGCATCATTATTCAGGGCGTATATCAGCTCACTAAACAGACCAGACTGATCGGCCAGATTATCGGCATTGAAAAGGGTCTTTCCGTACGCCAGAAAACGATCATCTCCGGAAATACTATAATTATTGTAAGCCCATCCGTAGTTGGACAAATATGGGCTGTACGAATATCGATCCGTTTTCTGGATGGTGTTAGTGGAAACGTCCCACACCCCCATCTCACCTAAATTGCCGGAATATATATATTGCCCGTAAAGCTTCGTTTTATCTGACGAAATAACCATGGGGGATTTTATTCTGGCAATCGACCCGAAGTCATCCCCGGTAAGTCCATCCATTATTCGATCGAGTCCACCATTCCAAACCGTGTATCCAGAGTTGTAATAGATAATATTACCTCGCCCGCAGATTACATTTTCGGCGTTGAGCAAGCTTTTGTTGTAGTAAACAGTTGGGATTATAAAGCTATTGATTTTTTCCTGAGACGTGAGGTCAACTTTTGCAATTTGATATGACCCAGGCAATCCAGTTCCGCCCCCTCCGTGACCTACATAAAGATAGTTTCCAGAATCATCTATATCAAAACTCGATGGATTTTTACCCACGTAGAGTCGTTTGGTAACCTCCATGCTTTCAAGGTCGACAAACAGAATTTCACTATTACTTCGATCAATTGCATAAACGAAGGGCCGAACGGGGTCTTTCAGGACTTGCGTTACTGTAACTCCAAGATCCAAACTGAAAAGAGAAGTATGATCGGCCCCTACAACTTCGTTATCGGACACGCTTACGGATGCGCTAGCCCCTGACCAATTCTCAACATGTGCTTCGATGCCGACCGCCTGGGTGCCATCCATCCGGCTATTGTCAACCACCGTAAGATCAAACGAAGATTGGGTTTCTCCGGCGAGGATCACGGCACTGCCGCTCTCGATTTTAGCCGGATTCATGGAGCTGATCTCCACAAATATATCTTCGGCTGGTGCCTGATCCACCATCACCGTCCCGGAGATTGATCCCGCTCCTTCAGCCGTCGTTTGCGGCAGACTGATCGTTAGTACCGCGGATTCATTATCGTGAACCAACAGTTCATGAGCGGCCTCAACATAACCGGCAGCCCAGGCATGAACGACCGCTGATTGCGAGCCATCCAGATCGGCATCGTCCTGTACCTCAACTGTAAACGACGCACGGGTACTGCCGGCAGGAATAACAATGCTTCTGGAGGAAACCAAGACTTCCGATGAATCATCAGATATTAGGTTAATCACCAGGTTTGATACTGGAGCTGACGCACAGGAGATCTCTCCTGTTAACACACCATCTGCCTCAACTGCATGATCTGTCAGCGATATTGAGAGTTCCCGGTAACCGGGTTCAGCAATAATATGCAGGGTCTGATCTGCATTATTAAAGGCGTACAACCGGTGCTCTTCATCATCGAAATCCATGACGGAGGTAGAGAAGGGAAGATCTGAAATTTTGGCAGCCTCACCGTGCTCTGGAAACGTGGTTGTATCCCAAATAGCACTCATACCAAAAGCAAGGCTCGCGTCATTATTCAGGCCGTATATCAACTCGCTGAACAGTCCGATTTGATCCGTGAGATTATCGGCATTGAAAAGGATCTTCCCGTACGCCAGGAAACGATCATCCCCCGAGATACTGTAATTTGTATAATCCCATCCATAGGGGTAAGGGCTGTAAGGCTGTCGATCCGTTTTTAGGATGGTATCCGTGGAAATATCAAAGGCTCCCATTTCTCCCAGATTTCCGGAGTATACATATTGCCCGTACAATTTACTTTTATCGGATTTAGTCACCATCATGGTTTTAATGCGGAAACCGAAACCACCGGTTTGTGTGCCTGTAACCGTATCAACAACAGCAGCATAACTTCCGGAATTATAATAGAGCACACCATCTCTTCCGGTCACAAGATTCACAGGTTGATATTGGGTTAAAAACTCGCGGGTCTTGGTCTGTGTGTCTAAATCGACCTCGGCAATTAAATATCCGTCAGAAGTCCCCGAGCCGGAACCTCTATTGGCGACATACAGAGTATCACCGGCAACATTCATATCAAAACTAGTGGGCGATTCTCCCACATAGAGTCGTGTAGACACCGTCATCTGATCCAAATCAATAAACAACACTTCACCGCTGCTTTGGTCAATCGCATAAGCGAATGGCCGCATCGGATCCTTCATGACCTGCACCACGTTTGCATCAAGATCCAAACTGAATATGGAAGGCCTCGTCGGTCCTTCAGCATCGTTATCGAACACAACCACGGATGCCTGATCCCCCACCCAGTTCTGCACCGTCGCTTCCAGGGTCACCGCCCGAATGGAATCGATATAGGTATTATCAACTAACGGAAGTGCAAAAGAGGCCATACGCTCTCCTGAACGGATCACGACGTTTCCGCCCTCAATTATATCCGGATTCGTGGAAGTCAGCATCACGGAAATATCATCATCGGCTACCTGCCCGATCGTCACTGCTCCCGTAATCGTCCCGCGCCCTTCCACAATCGTCGGCGGAAGACTGAGAGCCAACGAAGCCGACTCATTGTCGTGAACGAGTACACTGGCCTCCCCCGGCCCATAGCCATCGGAAACCGCACGCACCGAGACTACTTTCGAACCATCCAACAATGCATCATCGAGCACCGTCAGATCAAAATAGACGTTGGTTTGTCCGGCGGGAATGATCAGTTGTTCCGGGACAGAAAGCTCTCCCTCATCGTCCACTCTCAATGTCACAACCAGATTTGTAGGCTGTGCGGCCGAAACCAGCAGCTGTCCAGCTCCGGTTAGGATGCCTGCCCCTTCAGCTACATTATCCGGAAGTATAAGAGACAACTCAGCATCATAAATACTGACTCCCCAGATCTCCACATCATCGATATTCCAGCCGCAGTAGTTTACTGAACCATCCGTTGTCCCCATCCCCCAACGAAGATATACCGTGGCATTCTCATCAGCATAAGCTGAAATGTCATACTCCATTTCCTGCCACGCCGACGTTCGCAGTGAAGACCCCGAATGAGACCATACCGACTGCCAGCGGGTTCCATCACTACTGATCTGTATATAGGCGTGGTCATACGAGGCACTTTCAATCTGCAGCCATCGTTGAAATCTAAGAACCACGTTAGTGGTACCGGAACAATCCAAAGCCGGAGTCGTGAGCCAGTACTGAGGCTGACTATTGGCATACTTTCCCGCAAGATTGTATCCATAGACATTTTCACCTGTATAGCCGGAAGACGGATCCCCATCCAGCCCCTGCGGATTCCCGAAAGCCCACTGCCCTTCGGTTGTCCATCCCGGATCTTCATCCATTAAAAAATGATAGATTAGTTCCGGATTTTCGTTCGCCTGAACCAAACAGGAAAAAAATACCGCAACGACAGATAAATATAAAAACCCCTTGAACGCCCCCATAACCAACCCCCTGAAGTAGATAGATAATAACTAAAGAAAAGAGGATAATGACATACTACACCAAAGTCCACCAACTTCCCCTGCCATTTTCTAGTACTTTTTACTATTTACTAAGGGCTTACAGATATTGCATTCGTCCGATTGTGGATGAGCTCTGCCAGACCGCTCAGCTGTTTTTCGTGAATGATGCTGAGGGCGGTGCGACCGCTTTTGTCGGGAATCTCAGTAGAGGCACCGGCACGGATGAGAAAGCCCGCGGTGCTGTAGTCTTTTGCCAGAATAATATTCTGCAACAGGGTGCTGCCATCCAGAAACGGACGGTCAACATTTGCCCCGCTTTCGATAAGCAGCGTTGCAGTTTCATACTTCCGGGCCAGCAGCGCTAAATCCAGCGGTGTTCGATCGGCATCGTCGCACAACTCAGTCATACCGGGTTGCTCTAAAAAGATCCTTACCAAATCGGTCTGCCCGGCCTGCGCGGCAATATGCACCGGCGTTAAGTGCGCGAAGTTAAAAATCCGGGGATCCGCATCGTGCTGAAGCAACACGCGGATCATTTCCGGATTCCAGCGACGAGCTGCAAGATGCAATGCGGTGTCGCCCCGCTGATCAAATGCATTCATTGAAGCCCCCTGCTCTACCAATATTCCAACCATTGGAAGTGCGTCATTTTCCACAGCCCGCATCAGCGGCGTGCGCGAAAGCCGATCGCGCGCATCAACCTTCGCCCCGGCATTCAGCAATACCAACATTGGTTCGGATGATTCCTGCAGCACGGCATAGTGTATCGCCGGCACGCCATCTTCATCGGCAATGTCGGGATTCAGTCCGCTATCCAGCAACGCTCCAAGCATTGGAGGGTTTTCAAGGGAAGCAATGACTGGATCAAGGCCGAGCGGATCAAGACCCACAACCTCCGCACCTTTTTTAATCAGCAGTGAAACCCCTTGCAGATTATCATCCCGATAGGCGCACTGAAGCAGTGTCTGCCCATCCGCATTTTTCTTTTCGAGCACCAACGGCTGCAGATCAATGCGCTCTTCCAATGATTGGAAATGCCCGGTTCGAAGCAGGTCAAATTCGCTTCGGGCCTGATCACTGTACCGATACACGTAAACGGAAGCTGTTCCAATCCCGCCGAGCAGCACCACCACCGCAACGCCCCCCCAGGGGAAGCGCCCAACTCGATCCGTGAAACGGTTGGCAGGATTAATATACCACCCAGCAAATATGAAACATATCAGCAGGCCGATCCAGCCAATGGTCAGAGATCCGGTAATAATAGCTGCAAGCACAAATCGATTTCGATCTGACTCGAATTCGATCTGACCATGGAAATACCAGGAGGCCAATGCCCCAAGAAACACCCCGATGCCCACAAATGTGAGTGTGGATTTAAGCCGTTCTCTAACGATATGTAATTCTGCCATGGTCGATTCCTACAGGAACGAACCGAATAGTTCAATCCTCCTTTGGATTGCCCTCAATTCCCGCTTGCGTTTTTTTGTTCGATTCCCATTATTGCGCTTCATTTTTTAACCACTTAAACTAAAAGGAATTAACATTATGGCCATTAAAAAAGTAGCCCTGCTTACTGCCGGCGGACTCGCGCCCTGCCTTTCCACTGCTGTCGGAAGACTCATCGAACGCTACACTGAGGTTTCCCCTGAAACTGAAATTATTGCTTATGTGGGCGGCTATAAAGGCCTGCTTCAGGGCAACTTCATCACCGTCAGCGATGAAATCCGCGAAAACGCGGCGGTGCTCTACAAACACGGCGGAAGCCCGATCGGAAACAGCCGCGTAAAACTTACCAACGTCAAGGATTGCGAAAACCGTGGTCTCGTACAGCCGGGCGAAAATCCGCTGGAAGTCGCAGCCAACCAGCTCGTCAAAGACGGCGTTGAAGTCCTCCACACCATCGGTGGCGACGACACCAACACCACCGCCGCGGACCTCGCGGCCTATCTTGCGGAAAACGATTACCAGCTGATCGTGGTCGGCCTGCCGAAAACCATCGATAACGATGTCTTCCCGATCCAGCAGAGTCTGGGGGCCTGGACCGCCGCCGAAGAGGGTGCAAAATATTTCGCCAATGTCGTGGCCGAACACAACGCCAACCCGCGCATGCTCATCATCCACGAAGTCATGGGCCGCAACTGCGGATGGCTCACGGCCTTCACCGCCAAGGAATATCACGAACACCTGGAAGAGCTCGACTTCCTGCCCAACATCGGATTATCCAAAGAGCGGAAAGACGTGCACGCCATCTTCATTCCCGAAATGGAAATCGACATTGCCGCCGAGGCCAAACGCCTGGGCAAACTAATGGATGATATCGATAACGTTAACATCTTCATTTCTGAGGGTGCCGGTGTTGAATCCATCATCAAGGAAATGGAAGCCGCTGGCGAAGAAGTCCCGCGCGATGCCTTCGGCCACGTTAAACTCGACGCCGTAAATCCCGGTGCCTGGTTCGGCAAACAGTTCGCCAAACTGCTCGGCGCTGAAAAAGTGCTCATTCAGAAATCCGGCTACTTCGCCCGAGCGGCCGCTTCCAACGAAGCAGATCTCAAGCTCATCAAAGAGTGCTGCGACAAGGCGGTTGAATCGGCCCAGGCCGGTATCGGCGGCGTGGTGGGTCATGACGACGATCAGAACTTCGAGCTGCGCGCCATCGAATTCCCGCGCATCGCCGGCGGCAAACCGTTCGACATCGATACCCCGTGGTTCGGCGAACTCCTGGCCGACATTGGCCAGACTAAAGGCGGCAAAGTTGAGGTCGCGCACTAAAATACCCCCGAACCGACAGACTTTGTTGAGTCTGTCGGTTCCAAACAAAAAACATCAGCCAATAGGTAGCGCAACTTATGAATAAAAAATTCTTCCTTGTAATACTCATGCCTGTTCTTTTTAGCGGTTGTATCAGTCGAACCGTCAGCACCGAACAGGGGCTGGAGAATTCACATAGCAGTGACAGTGAAATCATCTGGTTCTGGCAGGGCGCATTCTGGAACCCTGAAGACTAAGCAAAAACATCTATTAAAGGTAAGTTGCAAAAAGAGTGGGCAAACACCCGCTCTTTTTTGTATTCAGGCCAAAGCAGAGCTTCAGCCAATAAGGATAAATCTCAATGATCATAAAATCGCTCATCCTCTCAATCGCGCTCTTTTCATCCCTTGCCGATGCCGCGGCAGAACAGACCCTCTCCCTTTCCGGACATCAGTGGCGGATTCAGAATGCCAGTCTGATCACCGCCGATTCGGAAGAGATTATCTCCCAGACCTTTGATGATTCCGATTGGGTTTCGGCCACCGTGCCGGGCACGGTGCTGGCCGACTATACCGCCGCCGGCCTCGTCCCCGACCCGCTCTATGGCGGCAACATGCATCAAATTTCCGACCCGCTCTTTTCTGGCAACGATTTCTGGTACCGCACCACCGTTACCCTACCCGCGGATTACAACGGCAAACGCCTGTTTCTCGACTTCTCAGGGATCAACTGGAAAGCAGACATCTACTTTAACGGCCAGCCGCTGGGCCGCATCAACGGAGCGTATATGCGCGGCGAGTTCGACATCACGAAATGGGCCGTCTTTGCAGGAAGCAATACCATCGCCGTACGCATTCATCATCCGAAACACTGGGTCCCCGCCAAACGCAAGGTGCTGCGCAAAAGTCTGGGCTGCCGCATCACCAATGGCGATGAGCTGGGCTACGACAGCCCCGCCTGCCTCGCGGCGGCTGGATGGAACTGGCTGCCGATCATGCGCGGCCGTAATATCGGCATCTGGAACCATGTCACCATCCACGCGCGCGGCAATGTGTCGATTAAAGATTCGTGGGTAGAGTCCAACCTCCCGCTGCCCGACACCTCCTCCGCAGATTTAACAATCCGCTCCGAAGTAAAAAACCACAGTGACCAGAATGTGAACGGTACGCTCATCGCCGAGTTCGACCAAACGCGAATTGAACTGCCCGTCGAGCTGAAAGCCAACGAGGAAAAAGCCGTTGCGTTCGACACGCTCACGATCAATGAGCCGAGGCTCTGGTGGCCCAATGGCTATGGCGAACCCAACCTCACAGAGTTAAAACTCACCTTCGTCGAAAATGAAACCGTGTCCGACACCGGAGCATTCAACTTCGGCATCCGCCAGTTCGGATATGAAGTGGTCGACAAAGTTTTGTTCGTCTATTGCAACGGCACCCGTATCCTGATTCGCGGTGGCAACTGGGGATTGCCGGAAGCCATGATGCGCTGCGATCTGGCTGGATTTGATCTCCGCATTCAACTACACCGCGAAGCCAATCTGAATATGATTCGAAACTGGATCGGCATGACCAACCGGGAAGAATTCTACGATGCCTGCGACCGCTATGGCATGCTGATCTTCGACGACTTCTGGCTGGCCAATCCCGCCGACGGCCCCGAACCGCTGGACCAGGACATGTTCATGGAAAACGCGGAAGACAAAATTAAATGGGTCCGCAAGCATCCATCCGTCGCGCTCTACTGCGGCCGCAACGAAGGCAACCCACCCAAGGAACTCGACGCGGCCATGCGCGCAGCCACTGAAGCGCTCGACGGCTCCCGCCACTATGTCCCGAACTCTGCAAGAGGAACGCTCACCGGCTTCGGTCCCTACGACGTGCGGTCACCGAACTGGTATTTCCAGAATCGCGGGAAAACCTTCCATACCGAACAGGGCATCATCGCCTTCCCCGAAGTGGAGAGTATGCGGGCCATGATGCCGGAAAAGGACCTCTGGCCGATCAGCGACATGTGGGCGATCCATAACTATCAGACCGGACGCTCCCATAAGTTTACCGAAACCATCACCACCCGCTTCGGTGAGCCGACCGGCATTGACGACTATTGCCGGCGCGCCCAGCTCCATAACTACGAATCGGCTAAAGCCATCATGGAAAGCCTGCAAAGTAATCAGGGCAGCGGCGTCCTTTTGTGGATGAGCCAATCCGCCTGGCCCTCGCTGATCTGCCAGCTATACGATCACTACTTCGCCTACACCGCCTCCTACTTCGCCACGAAGAAAGCCTCGTCTCCTGTCCATATCCTGTGGGACTGCGAACACAATGAAATCCGTCTCGCAAACAACACACAGGATGCGCTCGAAAATGTGACCGTAGTTGCGACGGTCTACGACGCAAACGGTTCCAATGTTTGGAAGAAGAGCATCACCACCAACGCTTCCCCGACGACTGCAATCACCTGCTTCGAATTAGAAACAGCTCCAACCGAAAAAACCCAATTCCTGAAGCTGGAACTGTCAAATAATGAAGAGGTTATTTCCGACAACTTTTACTGGCTCGAAAACAGCGCAGCAAATTGCCTCGACCTCAATGAACTCCCCACCGCCGATGTTTCACTGAATGTCGTGAACCGCGAAACCAAAGAGGGGTTCCTTCACGCAACACTACTGTTGAAAAACAACGAAAGCTCCATCGCCCTGCTGAATATGGTTCAGCTCAAGGATGCCGCGAACAACGATCGCATACTCCCCGTCTTTTACGACGACAACTATGTCTCGCTGCTCCCCGGCGAGGAACGCACACTTACGTTGCGCGTATCAGAAGAACAACTGAAAGGCAAACAGGTCGAATTGCATTTGAGAGGATGGAATACCTCAGGTCTAGAAATCCGTCTTTAATGCTTTTCAACGCGATCAGCTACGCGATGGAAACAATCCTTGAGTCGCAATAATCCAATGGATGCAGAGATAGGGCTGCATGTTGCTGTGCCCCTGCCCTGCGCCGGCACTCCCGGTCGGTTGCATGGTTGTATCGGGGGTCTCCGAAGAATAATTGCGCTCGCCGTCGTCGGCACGGGCCATGCTCCGGTCGGCAGCGGGCACCTTTTCAGATCCTTCTCCAGAATAAGCCGTAGGTGTATGGGTGTGCTGCGGGATCTGCGAAAGATCGAGCGCCACCGATTCAAAACCGCTTTTCTCGCCAAGACTATGGTTGGAGAGTCCGGCTCCCTGCCCCTCGTGCATAGGCACACGACCGCGTAAATCAGGCAAAGCAAACGTTGTGCGACCATCCCCTCCATAGGTTGTTCCCAACAAAGAGAAAAGCGACTGATTCTGGTTTATCGGCAAAATCTGGCCATCGCACAATGCCCATCCACGAGGAGCGAAGTTGCCCGCAAACATTCTCATTTCACCAAGAAAAGGTTCTGACATAGTCCGGTACTCCTGTTAGCTGCGAGATGGGTAGATGCCGTAGAGGGCAATAATGAAACTGATACAAATGAAGGGCTGCACATTGCTATGCGCCTGCCCGCTGCCGGCCGTGCCGGTATTGTGCAATGTGGTATCGGCCGGCATAGAGGAAAAGTTTTGTTCCCCGTCGCCGGCCTTGGCCGGCACATGCCCCTCCGGACTCTTTTGTTCCGCAAAACCTTCGTAAGCCGGTAGCGTATGGGTATGCGCCGGCAACTCGTTGGCCGATAACGCAACCTGTTCGCTGCCGCTCTTCTGCCCCCATGGCCGGGGTGTGAGGCCCGGGCCGGATCCCACGTGCAAGGGCACACGTCCCCGCAAATCCGGCAACCCGAATGTGGTACGCCCGTCTCCACCATAGGTTGTGCCCAAAAGAGAGAACAGGGCATCGTGCGAGGCGATGCTCAGAAGTTGCCCGTTGCAAAATGCCCAGTTGCGCGGAGCAAAGTTCCCCCCGAACATTCTGATTTCACCTATAAAAGGTTCTGCCATGATTCCTCTCCTTCTTTTAACCCTCTAGCTGCGGGATGGATAAATTCCCTGCAATGCAATGATGAAGTTAACGCATTGGTAGGGTTGCATGTTGGTATGCGGTTGAGCGGCTCCCGCACTCCCGGTCGGAGCCATATCTACATCTACCAAGGTCGAATAGTTTTTCTCGCCGTCATCCGCCATGGCCGGCACATGCCCGCCCGGCGTCTTTTCGTTCCCGAATCCGGAGTGGGCAGGAATGGAATGACTGTGCGATGGCATTTGCGCAGAGGAAAGCGTCACCTGCTCCATGCCGGAACGTTCGCCAATCTGTCGGGACGTAAGCCCCGGCCCTGATCCCCAATGCATGGGAAGCCGCCCGCGCAGATCGGGCAGTCCAAAGGTCGTTCGTCCGTCGCCGCCGTAGACGGTGCCTAACAGCGAGAAAAGTGCTGTGTTTTGCGCTATGGCAAGTAATTGCCCATCGCAGAATGCCCAGCCGCGGGGCGCGAAATTTCCTGCAAACACTGAGATTTCACCTACAAAGGGTTCAGACATGATTGATTCTCCGCTTGCCAGTTCATCACTGCTAACTTAAACTTATTCTAATTAAGGGAGAGAATAATGCAAACGATATCTTGCTTGGCCTGTTCCATGGCCCTCTTGTTCGTGGCTTCAATCTGCCATGCGTCAGAAGAACACCTGATGACCGACCGCACCGGCGAGTCGGTTATCCACTACGCCGAAACCTCCCCCCCCAGTTCAGTGCTCGCCACGAACCTTCCCAACCCATGGAGCGTCGAGTGGGATGCCGATGCCCAGGCCGTATACTGGACGGAACTCGGCTCCGGGTCGATTTTCAGAAAGTTTATTGAAAGCGGAACCATTGAACAGATCTACTCCTCCTCCAATTCCGTCCTGCGCGGATTAGTTCTCGATAACGCAACGGACACGCTCTATTTTATTGATTCCGAAACCGCATGGCTGAATGCTTTGGATTTGAACACCGCAGAGTTAACCCAGCTCGCCGCTGGCTGGCTACGCCCCAACGACATGGTGCTGGATCGAGCCAACAACGCCCTGTTCATCACAGACTCAGGCTGGGATATCGTGGTTCGCTACGACCTGAATTTCCACAACTGGACTTACATTTTTCCTCCAGCGAGCGAATTGGACGGCGTCTGGGGAATTGACGTGGTGCCGGAGACCGGCCACATCTACATGAGCGACCACCAAACCAACGCCATCATGCGCGCCGACCTTAACGGTTCCAATCTGGTCATTCTGGTTGAGAATCAGGAAACGCCCCGCGGACTCTGCGTTGACCGGCATCATGGCCGCCTCTACTGGCTGGAAGCGGAATCGGGCGAGTTGCGCTCTTCCACCCTCGAAGGTTTCGATGTGCAGACCGTACTGACCAACGCGGCAGCATCCCCGCGCGACCTCGCCAGCTATGAGTTTTTAGATCAGGATGGCGACTTCATGAATGACAGCAGGGAACGGGTCCTGTTCGGCAATCTGCTCGAAGATGCCTATGGCGATGCTGACGGAGACGGCCTGGACAACTTTACCGAAATCGCCTTCGGTTCCTCACCCGCTGATCCCGGCGATTCAATGCCGGGAACACAACTGACCTTCACCAACGGGATCGGCCCCTCGCTGGTCTACTACATGCGGACGGACGCATGGATGCAGTATAATCTGCTGCATTCCGCCGATCTCCAGCTGTGGGATCCTGTTTCGTTCGTTGATGAACTCGAGTTCATTTCCGATGGCGCGGGCGGGGCAACCCGAACCATCTCAATGGATGAGGTTGCCAACCTGTTCGGAGAAAAACGCTTCTTCAAGGTTGAGGTCCGGCGCTAGGAAGGCCGGAGAACCATTTCAATATAGGGTTCGCTCACGCTTACGTCTGAAAATCCATGCTGGCGATACCACATAGCGGCCCGGCTGTGCTGCACGACATGCAGCCGTATCGGGATTCCGCGCTCCCGGGCATCCGTAATCAATCCCTGCAGCACATCTGTTCCGATTCCTTCTTTCTGCCGTGATGGAAGAATGGCGATATTCACTAGAACCAGCTCACCGTCGAAACGGCTCAAATAAAGCCGCCCGACAGAAGTGCCGCTCTTGAGAATAATCGACCGCCGGAGTTGCGGATAATGGCTTGCGTATTGGGATTCCTGAAGGGCGGACTGCTGCTTAAGAAGCTGTTCGCACATTTCAGGAGCAAGCGACGCAAACATCTCAATATTGGTTTCCCGGAAAACCTGAAAAAGAAAGTCGGCATCGCTGGAGGATGCGGTACGCAGCTCAACCATGGTCAGATCTATGCCACATGCAACCGAACGGAATGGGCTCCTGAATGCAACTCGATCAGATTGTTTTTTCCAATCCTTGGAGATTCAAACGTTTCCGCGAGCGATTGGTAAAACCCGCTCCACTGATCCCGGTTAAGTTCAACTCGGTATTCGGGAATGCCTTGCCGGGAAACGCTAACCTGCATGGAATCAGAAAAATCCTTAACCCAGCGCGAAACGCGCTGCTCCAGCTCGCTGTGTACCGTAAAGTTTTGAGACGCTGTGTTTCCAAAACCGATGAGAGGCAATACAGATATCGAAGAACAACCAACAAAAAACCTTCTGCTGACGATCCGGCAAGGTGTTGAAGTATTCATATTTAATCTCCGTAAACGTGCTGGCATTGTAGACGCAGAAAAGGCCGAGTCAAGGGCGGAAGCCTTCACGGGAAATGGCATCGCGTCGTCCACGGCTAATAATGAACGCTTTTTTTGATCTCTGATCTCACGCCGAACACTTACGGTAGCGGGCATGAACTTTGAACAGACCCTGCAGTCCTCATCGAAAATCCTGATGGAAGCCGCCATTGCAGAGCGGGTGCGCCGCGATCATCCCGATCTGATGCATCCTCGGCTTGCGACCTCCCTCCTCATCCAATCATTGGAAGGCCGCGACATACTCAGCTCATTCGTCCGTGAATATATCTCCATCGCCAAAGATGCCGGCCTGCCCATCGTCGTCGGCACACCGACTTGGCGGGTGGATAAACTGCGTTGTGCCGAAGAACATATCACTACTGATCTGAATGCAGAGGCCGTTCAGTTTGAGAAACAATTCAAAACGGAATATGCCAACATCCTCATCGCTGGGCAGCTCGGTTGTAAAAACGACTGTTATCTACCGGACGAAGCACTTAGCACCCCCGAAGCCTTCGACTTCCATTCCTGGCAGATCGAACGCCTGACCGGATCTGACTTCCTTTATGCCGTCACCCTCCCGGAGGTTGGAGAAGCCCTTGGTATCGCCAAGGCGATGGCCGCGACCGGCCTGACCTACATCATCAGCTTTGTCATCGGAAAAGACGGCCGCGTTCTCGATGGAACACCCCTTGAGCAAGCCATTGATAAAATTGATTCTGAAACCAATCGTCCGCCCACCGGTTACGGCGTGAACTGTTGCTACCCCTCGTTTCTCCAGGCATCGGAACTTTCCGGGCACGCCGCCAAACGCATGCTCTCCATTCAGGCCAATGCATCGTCCCTCACACATGACGAGCTCAATGAATCGGACAGCCTAAAGTCCGATCCCATCGAAGACTGGCAGCGTTGCATGCTCGACCTCCACCACACGACGGGAATCAAAATGCTCGGCGGCTGCTGCGGCACAACGGCAGACCATTTAAAAAGTCTGGTGTAGCACGGGGCTTTGCGACGAGGCAGGCGGGACGCCTGCCCCGTAGAGTCCGGTCTACTCCGGAACAATTTCACCGACGCCGTTCAAAATGTAATCCGGGCAGTAGGCAAACTGTTTGGCGCTCTCCCGGGTGCTGACGCCGCTCAGGACCAGGCAGGTTGCAATCTCCGCTTCAATGCCCGCAATCATGTCGGTATCCATCCGGTCGCCGACAATCGCGGTTTCCTCTCGACGGCACTCCAGCTTCTTCAGCGCGTTGCGCATCATCAGTGGATTGGGTTTCCCGACGTAATACGCCTTGCTGCCGGTCGCCAGTTCGATCGGCGCGAGCAGGGCTCCGGTAGACGGAATCATCACGCCGCCTTCAACCGGTCCCGTCAGGTCGGGATTCGTACCGATCAGCTTCGCGCCTTCGTTCACCAGCTTGGTCGCCTTGCAGATGCGGGCGTAGTCATAATTATCGCTCTCGCTCACCACGACATAATCCGGTTTGGTATCATCGATCGAGTAGCCCACGTCATAGAGTGCATTAATGATCCCGGCATCGCCAATCACATAGGCCGTCCCGCCCGGCTTCTGGCTATCGAGAAACGCCGCGGTTGCACGGGCACTGGTGTAAAAGTGCGACTCATCCACATCCAGCCCCATGCGCGCCAGCTTTTCGCTGAGCTCGCGCAGGGTCTTCGCGCTGCTGTTGGTCAGGAACAGAAACTTTTTATCCTCCGCCTTCAGCCAGTTCACAAATTCCGTCACCCCCGGAAGCAGATTTTTTCCGTGATAAATCACCCCGTCCATATCGCAGATGAACGCCTTCTTATTCCGTAAATTTTCCATAGAGGTCCTCATAAAATGAATGCATTGAACGATAGCGGCTTTTCCAACCATTGGAAGTCAATTGATACGGGGCAGGTGGGACGCCTGCGGCACATTTTCGTACACCCCGCTTCCAGCGGGCTCCGCACCAAGAGTCCTGAGGGGCGATTTACTTCCCATACTCCGGCAAAAGATCCTCTAACGGATATCAGCCTGTTTTTGAAGATAGGGTTGGCCTTTTTGATACAGCTCCATCCGTTCTTTATACTTAGGCAAATCATGACGCGTTTTACTGGAGTCTGCACACTCTCGAATAGCATATCTCTGCGTCTTTACCGCTAATTCAAACTCATTATTAGCCGCATAGGCGCGTGCTAAAAGGTCCAGCAGCCTTGGGTCCTGCGAGTCATACTCCAGCAATATCCCGGCATACTCCACTGCTTTGGGGCCATTGCGGACCGCCGGATCGATTGAGCAGGCATATAGATTAATCAAAGCTCTTCGGTAAACCCCTGCCGCCAGGTATCGCCCCGATCCTTTGTATTCTTTCTCACCCTCATGGGTCACCTTTTCTTTCTCAAGAGCAATTTCATACCACTTCGCGGCCTCCTCCAACCACTCGATTTTTTTGCATGCAGAACCTATCCGCGCAGCAGTGTTGGCAGAGGTTTCATAATCGGTATTATAGAAAAACATTAATCCCCGAAGCAGTTCCTGTTGTTCTTCGCGACTAAGCTTCAGTTCCATCTGATCATACACCAGATCCTTCCAATCCGAGTATTCCCGCCGATCTTTTGGTTTTCCCCTTTCCTGCACTTCGTCAAGTGACATAACGTCTTTATCCGGCTTACCAAAATCCGTAAACGTGAACCGTTTCCCCAATGGCGGTCGCTTTTCATCCCATTTTACTGAGTACAAAATATGTTCAGGATCACAGATATCCCGATAGGTCGGCTCCCCATCAACAGAGGGCCCATGAATGCGGATCCAAATACCCTCCACCACGCACCGGCCATGGCTTTTATATTTGGTCGTAAATTCATTCCCGTTCATATCATAGTGCTTGAACTCACTTTGATTATTAGGAAATTCCTCAAATTCCAGTACATATCTGGTTTCGAGTGTTTTCTCTTTAAGATGGTCCAGTCGGTCCAATTTAAGCTGGCCCGAAATGACCCGCTCCGGATTGGCGATTTCAAAACGGTCACTGTACAAGTGAATGAAGAAGCGATATTCAATCTTCACATCGTCCAGAACTCCCCCACTCTGGTTTCTTAGATCGATTTTATAACAGAAGCTTTCCTTGTATTCCGACTTATGGCCCGTCGTTTTTTCGATCGAGACCAACAATGACCGGGGTGACAGAATCTTATCCGCTTCGGTCCATTCCTGGATATAGGTTTGGGTCTCATCTGAAAAAGCTGCAACTGGTACCCAGAGTTTTTTACCACCACTCGGCTCAACCTGTACCTGATTCTTATCCGGGTTAAATGCAAGAAGCTTTGCCTCTATCGAACGGCCATCCTTGCTCGTTAACATACGATATTCATCATACATTGCCCCCTGGGCGAGGCCAACGCAAAGGACCAATGCGGCTGCAACAAATCTCTGATTCATACATTCCCCTATAGTAGAATATGTTCTTAACAAACAATGCTGTTTCATACTGGTTTCCTGCGATTTAATCGCAATCACCTTTTCAAAGTTTATTCATCTCGCATACTCCCGCGAAAGGTCATCCACCAGCTCCAGCATCAGATCTTTCCGGACGCTGGAACAGCGCCAGTAGAGGCCGATGGTGCGCGTGGCGCCGCCCCCCTTCAGTTTGACATAGTGGATCTGTGGATTGCGTTTCGCCACGCAGTCGGGGATCAACGAAACCGCCCGACCCATTTCCACCATCTGTAAAAGCGTTTCCATGGAAGAGGCGCGGAAGTTCAGGATGTCGCCCATGCCGGCCGTCGAACAATATTCCAGCGCCTGACCGCGCAGACAATGCCCCTCTTCGAGCAGCAGCATTTTTTCCTTGGCCACCTTGGCGGAATCGATCGTCTTCCGCTTACCAAGCGGATGCCCCTGCGGAACGCCTACATAAAACTCCTCGGAAAAAATCGTCCCATGCTCCAGAGCATCCTCTTCAATCGGTTCCGCCAGAAAAGCACAGTCGAGCGTTCCGGCCTTCAACCGCTCGGTCAGCGTGGCGGTCTTTTCTTCAACCAGGTTGATCCGCAGACTGGGATAGGCATCGATAAAGTGATCCAGGATCTGCGGGAAATAATACGGAGCCAGTGTGGGAAAAGCGCCGACTGACAGTTCGCCCGAATAGGGATCGTTCCAAACCTTGGAAAGCGCATCAACCTCTTCCACTCTGCGCATGATGCCGCGCGCCCTCTCCAGCACTTCAAGACCGGCGGGTGTGAAGATAAATTCCTTGTGTCCGCGTTCCAACAATTGGATGCCCAGCTCGTCCTCAAACTTTTTAATCTGAATGCTCAGCGCCGGCTGGCTGACGTTGCACGCCTCAGCTGCCCGATTAAATCCCCCATGCTCATTAAGCGCCAATAGATATTTGAAAGCCTGTAAATTCATGCAGAAACACTACATAAACAAAAGTTATCAACCTAGTAAATTCTATAAATTTTACAATATGGCAATTCTGCGGCACATTCATACGCATCGACAGGAGATGGGTCGAAAGTCTCCGGGTCAAAAGTCGAAGGTCCAGCAGTGCCGGACCGGAAACCGCAAGACCTTGGACCTTCGACGTTCAGACCTGAGACAAAATTAAATCAACCAGGAGAAATAAAATGATCAAAGTAGGACAACAAGTCGAAGAGTTCAAAATGGCCGCGTTCCAGAACGACGAAATCAAGGACATCAAGCTGTCGGATTACAAAGGCAAGTGGGTCGTACTCGCTTTCTACCCGGCCGACTTCACCTTCGTCTGCCCGACCGAGCTCGAAGAACTGGCTACCCTCTATCCGCAGTTCCAGGAAAACGGCGCAGAAGTCATCTCCGTTTCCACCGACACCGCCTTCGTTCACAAAGCGTGGCACGACGAATCTCCAGCCATTGGAAAAGTGAACTACCCGATGGGTGCCGATCCGACAGGCGCGGTTTCCAAACAGTTCGGAGTTTATATCGAAGACGAAGGTCTGGCGCTGCGCGGCACGTTCATCATCGACCCCAACGGTGTACTGAAGACGGCTGAGATCCACGACCTCGGCATCGGCCGCTCCGCTGCAGAAGCCCTGCGCAAACTCCAGGCCGCTAAGTTCGTTCACGAACATGGCGACCAGGTTTGCCCGGCCAACTGGCAGCCGGAAGCCGACACCCTGACGCCCGGCCTGGACCTCGTAGGTAAAATCTAAGCGGCATAGCTGACCAATAGCGAATATCGATGAGCGAATCATGAACGCAGAAGTAAAGACCTTCGAAATTCAACATTCCTTGTTCGATATTCGATATTCAAAATAATTCCCAACACCCAAAGCCCTTTCGCCCTCCCCCGGGGCGGGAGGCATTCCTTGCAACCGCCATTTAACACAAAGGCACCAAGAACACTAAGCTTCACGTTAAAAATCCCAACTTCGTGCCCTTCGTGTCTAAGTGTTTAATTATATATCTCATCAGGAGAGCGCCATGCTAGATCAAGCCACCCTCACCCAACTGAAATCGGTCTACGCCGAACTTACTTCCACCTACCGCCTGCTGGTATCCGCAAAAAATCATCCGGCCGGAACGCAGCTTCTGGAAATGCTCAACGATGTTGCATCCACCTCCGATAAGATTTCCGTAGTCGAGCAGGATGTTGAAGGCCTCCAGTTTCAGATCGAGCGCGACGGCGAAGTGCTGCCGATTATCATTCGCGGCATTCCCGGCGGGCACGAATTTACCACGCTGATTCTCGCCATCCTCAATGCCGATGGAAAAGGGAAATGGCCGGACGAAGGCATTCAAAACCGGATTAAAGCGCTGAAGGGCCCGATCAAACTAGTGAGCTATGTTTCCACCAGCTGTGTCAACTGCCCGGAAGTGGTACAGGCCTTTAATCAGATGGCATTAATTCATGACGACTTCCAGCACGAGATGGTGGAAGGCACCCATTTCCAGACCGAAATTTCCGAGCGAAAAATTCAGGGCGTTCCCGCCGTAATGGCTGGCGACACGCTGCTGCATGCCGGAAAGGCCGAGCTGGTTGAACTGCTCGACAAATTGGAAGCGCACTATGGAGCCGGCGAAGTGAAAGCCGGTGAAATAAAGGAATACGACGTTGCCATCATCGGTGGCGGACCGGCCGGCGCAGCGGCGGCCATCTACACCGCCCGCAAAGGCCTCAAAACCGCTATCATTGCCGAACGAGTCGGCGGACAGGTGAACGAAACCAAAGGCATCGAAAATCTGATTGGCACGCCCTACACCGAAGGGCCGCAGCTCGCCGCCAACTTGTTCGAGCATCTCGATGAATATCCGATCGATGTTTTGGAACACCGCCGTGTGGAACATATCGACGACGGAGAACGCAAGACCCTCCACATGAAGGGCGGCGAAACCGTCACCACCGGCGCGCTCATTCTCGCAACCGGTGCGCGCTGGCGACAGCTCGGAATTCCCGGTGAAAAGGAAAACATTGGTCGCGGCGTGGCGTTCTGCCCGCACTGCGACGGACCATTCTATAAGGGCAAACCGGTCATCGTGGTCGGCGGCGGAAACTCCGGCGTGGAAGCAGCCATCGATCTGGCGGGCATCTGCTCGCACGTCACACTGCTCGAATTTGCCGACCAGTTGAAAGCCGACGGCGTGCTCGTTGAAAAACTCCAATCCCTGGAAAATGCCACCATCAAGCTGAATGTCGCCGCCTCCAGCGTAGTGGACAATGACTCCAAAGTAACCGGCATCACCGCAAAGGACCGCATCGATGGCGTGGAAGAACGCATCGACGCCGACGGCATTTTTGTGCAGATCGGACTTGTTCCGAACAGCGCCCCGTTCGCGGATCTGGTTGAACTCAATAAAATGGGTGAAATTGTTGTTGATGCTCATTGCCGAACCAACAAGGCCGGAGTCTATGCGGCAGGCGATTTGACCACGGTGCCCTACAAACAGATCATCATCGCGATGGGCGAAGGGGCCAAAGCCGGACTCAGCGTGTTTGAAGATTTTGCACGTGGTAACATCGTTCCCTTGACAAAATAAACCAACAGGACAAAATGCGCACTTCTATGGTGCTATTATACGTTGTTTAAACCTATCAACCGCAGGAGGAAGAGATGAGCTCGGAAGGAAAATGCCCGTTTATACACAAGGCCGGTGGCGGCACAACCAATCAGGATTGGTGGCCGAACCAGACCCGGCTCGATGTTCTGCATCAGCAATCTGCGAAATCCAACCCAATGGGCGAGGACTTCAACTACGCTGAAGCATTCAAAAAACTGAACCTGAAAGCGGTAAAGAAAGATCTCACCAAACTCATGACCGATTCGCAGGATTGGTGGCCCGCCGACTGGGGGCACTACGGAGGCCTCTTCATCCGTATGGCGTGGCATAGCGCCGGAACGTATCGCGTTGCAGACGGACGCGGCGGTGCCGGAACCGGCAACCAGCGTTTTGCCCCCATCAACAGCTGGCCCGACAACGTGAATCTTGATAAGGCGCGGCGCCTGCTGTGGCCAATCAAACAGAAGTATGGCAACAAACTCTCCTGGGCTGACCTGCTGATTCTGGCCGGCAACGTGGCAATGGAATCGATGGGCTTCAAGACCTACGGATTTGCCGGCGGACGCGCGGACATCTGGGAACCGGAAATAGACACCTACTGGGGCGCGGAAGAAGAGTGGCTGGCCACCAGCGACAAACCCAACAGCCGCTATAGCGGCGAACGCGACCTTGAAAACCCGCTGGCCGCCGTGCAGATGGGACTCATCTATGTGAACCCCGAAGGACCGGACGGAAACCCCGACCCGGTGGCTTCCGGCCACGATGTGCGCGATACCTTTGAACGCATGGCGATGAACGACGAAGAAACCGTTGCACTCGTTGCCGGTGGCCATACCTTCGGCAAGTGCCACGGCGCGGGCGATGCAGCCAACGTCGGCCCCGAACCCGAAGCAGCGCCCCTTGAAGAAATGGGGCTGGGCTGGAAGAGCAAATTTAAAAGTGGCAAAGGCATCGACACCATCAGCAGCGGAATTGAAGGCGCCTGGAAGCCGAACCCCACAACATGGGATATGGGCTACCTGAAAGTGCTGTTTAAATACGAATGGGAACTCGTCAAGAGTCCGGCCGGTGCCCATCAGTGGTACGCCATGAATGTGGACAAAGAAGATATGGTGGTTGATGCGCACGATCCGAAAAAAACGCATCCGCCAATGATGACCACGGCAGATATGTCGCTGAAGATGGATCCGATCTACGAACCGATCGCCCGGCGCTATCTGGAAAATCCGGACGAGTTCGCAGAAGCTTATGCGAAAGCCTGGTTCAAACTGACGCACCGCGATATGGGCCCGAAGTCGCGCTACCTCGGCCCCGAAGTTCCGAAAGAAGATCTGATCTGGCAGGACCCGATTCCAGCGGTCGATCACAAGCTGATCAACGCAACCGACATCAAGGAACTGAAAGCAAAGATTCTGGAATCCGGTCTGACGATCACCCAGCTGGTTTCAGTTGCCTGGGCCTCAGCCTCCACCTTCCGCGGTTCCGACAAACGCGGCGGTGCGAATGGGGCCCGCATACGGCTCGCTCCGCAGAAAAACTGGGAAGTCAACCAACCGGCGCGGCTTAGAAATGTGCTGAAAAAGCTCGAAGCAATTCAGGCCAAGTTCAACAAAAAGCACAACAAGAAAAAGGTTTCGCTGGCCGATCTGATTGTGCTCGGTGGTTGCGCAGCCGTGGAAGAAGCCGCAGCGAAAGCCGGCCATAAGGTGAAGGTGCCCTTCACGCCGGGACGTATGGATGCCACGGATGAGCAGACCGATGCGGAATCGTTCAGCTACCTCGAACCGGTGGCGGACGGCTTCCGGAACTATCTGCCACGGAAATATTCTGTATCAGCCGAAGACCTGCTGGTGGATCGTGCACAGCAGCTGACACTGACCGCGCCGGAAATGACCGTGCTCGTCGGCGGCCTGCGCGTGCTCGGAGCCAACTTCAAGCAGTCGAAGAACGGTGTCTTCACCAAGCAGAAGCAGACACTCACCAACGACTTCTTCGTCAACCTCGTCGATATGGGAACCGAGTGGAAACCGGTTACGCCGGAGGGCGATGAATTCGAAGGGATCGACCGCAAAACGGGTAAGGTGAAATGGACCGCAACCCGGGCCGACCTCGTCTTCGGTTCCAACTCCCAGTTGCGGGCACTGGCGGAAGTCTATGCCCAGAATGACGCAAAGAAAAAATTCGTGCGCGACTTCGTCGCGGCCTGGAACAAAGTAATGAATCTGGACCGGTTCGACCTCGACTAACCAGATCCGAACCAACATAAAAAGCATCCCGGCAACGGGATGCTTTTTGATTCTCCAACCATTGGAAATATTATGTGGGACGAACGATACAAAACAGAAGACTATGTATACGGGCTGGAACCGAATGACTTCCTGCTTGAAAACGTCGACCAGCTGAAACCCGGCTCCGTACTCTGCCTCGCCGAAGGGGAAGGACGAAATGCGGTCTTTCTTGCGAAACAGGGTTTTGATGTAACGGCAATGGACGGCTCATCGGTCGGGCTCGAAAAGGCCCAACGGCTCGCCTCCGAAAACGAGGTAGAAATAACCACCGTTCACGCGGATCTCAACGAATTCACCATTGAGCCGAATGCGTGGGACAACATCATTTCGATCTTCTGCCACATTCCCCCGCCGCTTCGCGAAAAAGTTCACGCCGCATCCGCTGCGGGATTAACCAAAGGTGGTGTCTTACTGCTCGAAGCCTACACGCCGAAACAGCTCGAATTCGGCACCGGCGGCCCACCCGTTGAGGAATTGCTTATGAGCCTCGAAGGGCTCATCCAGGAGTTCCAATCTCTGGAAATTTTCCAAGGGTTGGAAACCGAACGCGACGTTCATGAAGGCCGGTTTCACAATGGCCGCGCCGCCGTTGTTCAACTGCTCGCCAGGAAATAGCATGGTCAACCTGTGCTGATGCCGCTTGTATGGAGCCGATGAGATGCCCGCGCATCCCTAACTGCTGTATACAGCCGAGCTGCTGAAAAAGGATTTCCAAACCTTGGAAGTTTTCCAAGCACTGGAAACCGAGCACGAAGTCAACGAAGGCTCAAAACACAACGGGCGCTCTGCCGTGGTTCAGGTTCTCGCAAGGAAGTAATATCGACCGTAGGACTGGAGCAGAGAGTTTTTTGTCTTTACTCAGAAGGGCTTTATGGTGGTTCTGCCTATTTTTGTTTAGTGATCACCTTCTTTTTTCCGCTTGTCCTTGATAATTTGGTGCACCCTTCCGTAACTAATTTTATGAAATCGGCTGTGTCACCAAAGTAGTTCTGATAAGCCAAGCGGACATCGTGCGAGGTGGCACCACGCACAAGAACAACATCTTCATTATCACTTTCATTTTCTAACGCGAAAAGATCTAGAAGGGCTGTCGGTGAACTTGCGTACATTCTCACCTCAAGAGTTCCATCAGTCCGGAATATCAAAATGATGTCACCACCTCGTGTTAAAGCTTTGTCGGCAACCTTAACCCCGCGCAACAGTTGTAAGAGCTTTAGTTCTCTGTCCAATCCTCTAAACCGAGCGACAACATTTCTATCCGACATTTCAGAATGTGGACCCGTAGAAGATTCGTAAACCCGCGCAAGAATCTCACTTGCGTACGACATCGCTTCAATATATCTGGAGTCACCGCGTTCAAATTTTGGCTGATTATGTGTAATCAAGCCAATAACTTCGACGGCAGTAGCCCAAGAGTGCTGAATCAGTGTGCGATATTGAATTTCAACCAATAGGCCTTTGAGATATTTACCTGTTTCAGAATTAACATCGTATTCGTAAACATCGTGAATCCCTCTATATCCCGTACTTTTCGACTCTTTGATGTAATCATATTTATCTACGTCATTCCGTAGGTTGTGACGGAAACGGGCTTTGTGAATTGATCGTCTAAATTCATAGAGTTCATCAATGGTGTTAAAAATCAAACGACAACCAGCGACATCATCCATTCGTGCCAATGCCATTCCGGAATGTCGTGAAAGCTTGTCGATAATTGTTATGCGTCGCTTATGTCTTTGGGCAACAGTGATATTTTTGCCCTTGGTTCTTTTACGGAGAATTGCTTGAAACGTATTCAAGACCTGTCGGTGTGAGGCTCGCCATTCATCGAAAATATCATTGTCCTGTTTTGACCCCGTTCCGGCAGCAATGGAAGCTCCGGCTCGGTTGACTTTTTTTCTCGATCCTCCTGGGAAAGTACCTGTCATTGTTTTCCTTATTTATTTATATAGAACCTTACACGTGACTTTCGGTGCACATAAACTTTGACCTACTCAACGGGCGTTTCACACGTAAACTCCACCCACTGGTTCTGCGAATTTATCCTGTTATCAGGAATGCTCGTTCAGATGTGTGAAGATCATCGGTTCCTTTATATTTAAAGGTTGCTCTAACAATAATATGATCACAGTCGTTGGGAATTCGGATCACCAACGGAAATCGCTGAATCACCTTTGGCCTCACAAAATAATAACCCATTTTTTCTGTGATAAGGGATGCTTGCGCAAGTTTTATTGGGAATGCTAGGCGAGGTTCATGCCCCTCTATCTCCTCGAGTGAGGCAGTTGAATCCAGTCCCCTTATTTTCACGCGAATGTCATCGAAGCGTTGCTCAATATTACCTTTGTTCTCTGCTATGCAACCCACTTCTATAATTTGGCTATTTTCGGTATTACCTAAACTAAGGCAATCAATGTCAAATTGGATGCGTTGCTTGTGTGTGCCCTCTCGAAAGAATTTGAAGTAAGCGAAGAATGCCGCACAAGTAGCAAGTCCAATATTTATTATAGAGTAGTATTCATCCATTGTGGTTTTCCCCTTTTTATCCAGAACGTTACACGTGACTTTCGGTGCACATAAACCTCAACCTAATCAACTGGCGTTTTCACCGTAAAGTCCATGTGCTGGTTAGAAATGTTTTGATCCAAATTCTCTTTTGAGAGTTGCGAGAACATCTCCAAATGTTTCTTTGATATTACCTTTGCTAAAACGAATTTGTTGAACCCCATGGATATTCGAAAATTCCTCAGTACCATTTTCTTTTAACACTACCGCTTTTGTGAATCCTAAACGACCTTGGAACAAACCGATTTCGTGAATGACGTTTTGGCGAGCTCGCTTTGAGCCATCAGGCATATCGTCTTCTGCTGTCATCACAAGAACAGCAAAAGATGATTGTTTTAACATTTCTGAAATAACATCTCTTATAGTGTGTCCTGCTCTCGCCCCGGTTTCATAGGCGATAACATCATATTTGTGATGATCCTGAAGGTGATCTTTTAAATCTCGCCAACAAGAAGATGCTCCATGCCCGATAAAAATCTTTGGTTTTTCTGATGTTTTGGCGACTGTGGGGGGAGGTGGAATAATGCAAGATTCGCATGCTCTATCAACTTCATTGCTCATTCGGAATATCGTTTCTCGTTCCGAGGAATCTATCGTAACAGTGGTAGTAACATCTGATTCTGAATATTTGGTAGACTCAATGGATAATGAAAACCCCTGATTATTGAGGTAGATATAAGTATACGTGTATTCAGTCCGAAGCTCTGAGAGAAATTCGGTGTAAGTATCATAATCCCAAGTTGTTTCCTTGTTCTTTATGGATAATGTGCCAACCGATACATCCGTGTCATCTTGCGCAAGATTGCAGTATTCCCTGATGATTGCTTCATAGGCTTGCGCGCTAAGAAAGGTTCGAGGATAGCATTTTCGTTTTTTCATATTTTATTTTCTAACAGTTAATTCTACTGAACCGTTCCGTCTAACTCATTTCGGGCTCAGCGATTTCGGCTCGCGCATTTCATTACCTGAAATTCTTATGGACGTTATCAGGGATAGCATTAACTGCGTCAAGCGAACAGATGAAACGACAAAGAACGAAGTAACCTTTGGGTCATGCGATTGCGAGCAAAGTTGGGGAAGCGTCCCGCTTGCTTCCCGCGCAAGCGGGGCCGAAAAAAACAAGCGGGACGCTTGTTCTACTTTCAATGGGCCCGCGCCCCTCCAGACATCGCCACCGGTAGGGCCGCGATGTCCCCATCGCGCCGCACCCGCACGTCAGGCCGCTCCATCGGCGGACGGCTCGGCGAGCCATCCCTACCCCACTCCGCCGCATTTTCCAAGGATTGGAAACCGAACGCGAAGTCAACAAGCACCAAGACAAGAGCGACGGTACGCTTTGAGTGGAGGGTCGGCGGCCTCGACGACTTGCGTGTGTAAAAGGCACGAAGGCCCGCGCCCCTCCAGATATCGCCGCCCGGTAGGGCTGCGATGTCCCCATCGCGCCGCACGCACACGCCAGGCCGCTCCATCGGCGGACGGCTCGGCGAGCCATCCCTACCTGCAACAACCCATTTTCCAATGATTGGAGACTGAGCGCGCGGACAACCAGTATTCCTCCCGGCCTTGCGCTCGCAGAGCTTTGTCGAGGTGACGCAACGTGAGGCGAATGCCCCACCTCGCTCCTCCAGCAACCATGGCATCGAGTGAGCAATCCTTCAGGGCGCCAATACGGGGAAGATTTCCATGATGCCGTGTGTGATGAACTCGACGCCGATGGCCGCGAGCACCAACCCCATGATTCGCGTTATGACGTTGATTCCGGTTTGACCAAGAAGCTTTGCGATGAAATGAGCTGAGCTCAGGCAAATCCAAACGATCAGCGCAATGACGATGATTTCCACAGTTAGCAGCAGGAAGTGCACGATTGAATAGCTGTGTTGGGAGTAAACAATCACGGTACTTATTGAGCCGGGGCCCGCCAGCAATGGAATACACAACGGCACGATTGCGATCGTTTTTTTATCTATGGCGTCGACGGCCTCCTCCTTGGTCTGCTTAGCGGGGCTGACTTTTGCATGCACCATGGAAATGGCCATCAGAAGGATGATAATACCTCCCGCTGTTTTGAATGACGCCACGGTGATTCCGAAGAATCCCAGCAACGGCTCCCCAGCAAAAAGAGTGATGATCAGTACGCACGCAAAGGCCAAACAAGTTTGGCGGGCGATGCTCTGCCTCTCGCGTTTGGTGCAGGCGACCGTGAGCGTAACAAAAATGGGAATGAGCCCGATGGGGTTCGCAACAGAGGTCACTGCCGCAAGGAATTTAAGGTATTCTGTCCATTCGTTCATCGGTTGTCCTTCGAAAGAGAAAACCTATACTTCATCCCCGCTTGCACAAGAAAATTGCAGGTGTTTCATTCAAAAAAAACAGTCCGGATCGGTATATCCCTGCGACTTAAAACCGCCATTCAATGATAAGGCTTCCCACGCCTTCATTGGGTTCTGCGGCGGGGGCTGAATCCTTATCCACATTGTTCGAAGAGGCGATCATATAGAAATGGACACCCCATCGACTGCGTAGATAGTGTAATCCGCCAACCACCTGGCCAACCAGCGGCTCCTTCTCCACACTGTGGCTATCCTCAAACGTGTTTCCATCAAGAAAAATATTGTGCGCGAAGACATTACCGCACAGCGCAAAGGTGGCATAAACTGACGCCCTTGCTGGATGCTTTGGTTTTAAAGAGGCCTTATAGTTCATTCCCAATCCAATGGGATCGGGATAGAACAGAAATCCGCCGGGCATATTACGCCCGAACCGCAATTCAAGAGAGGCTCCTGCCTGAGTGAACAGATTCCCTAATCCAACATCACCATTGATGGATGTATCAAATGAAATCCCAGCGGGGTTGCCGATTCGGAACATCTTTTTCTTCCTCATATATGCGAAGTTAATCACCGGCTCATTGGAGAGCTGGTTATCCCAGCCCTGCGGATCATCGCTGCCAAATATTTCATGAATAATTTTCTGAGTCTGCTCCGCTCCCGAAAGAGGGCCCACCACCCCCACAGTGACTTCGAAGCCCCGAAAGGTTTCATCATTGAAAGCATACCAGCTCGATTGCATCGTGAGTGCTCCGGCATAGGGAACATCGTCTTCGATGAGATCCGTGCGCGTGAGATCATCCGGAGTTTGGAGAACCTGGCCCACCGCAATGCTCATCCGATAGACCAGACCTTCTTTCGTCAACGTCGGAATCGCCGCCCCGACGCGCTGAGCAAAACGCGGAATATGCAGCGCATTCCAACTTTCTGCAACGGCGGAATGTCGCTGAAAGGCCCAGCCACTGGAGATCTTGTTGTCCTTTCTGAAAAATATATCGTTGTCGAATTCGAACTGCCAGGTGGCCGACTCAACAGATACGTTATTCGTTTCAGTCTCAGCCCCCGCTTCGCCCACCCCGCAGTACATCAAAAACGAAATGCCCATGACGATTTGTCGTTGTATATTGAATTTCATTCAGACCTTTCAGCGTCCCCAGTTCATACAAGGGCTGTTATGGTGAGCGCATTCTATTCAAAAACACGCACCGTTTCAACCGCAAGGTATTCCAGGTATTGGAAAACTCCCCGAGATAAACGGTGCGACGCGAAAGGCAAAGGCCGCGCGAAGCAGCGCCAATGAACGAAGTGAATGGCAACCTCATGCTTCGTTCACATCCATCCCACTATTGTCATGAAATATTGGTCATTATTATCGATGTGATGACAAAGAAAACAAACATAGCGAAAGATAGAAGGTGTGTGCGCGCATACCATTGGCCCAAAACGGGATCAATATTTCTTCTGATCTCGATCTCTTCCTTTATTCTTTTCAAATATTGTCCGGGATAAATTATGCCCTTGTAAATCTCCAGTTCCTGAGGATTGGGATTCCTGCCTTGTGCCTGGAGAATCTTTCTGCACTTGCCGTCGATAATTAAACGAAGGATGACAGAAACCCACATTCCAACTATTGGAAGCATGAGACATATAATTTCTTTGATCATAACGTTACGAGCGCCCCGCCCGTGCACATAAACTTTGGCTGAATCAGACAGGCCTTTTCAAGACAGGGTCCACCTGCGGGTTCGGCTTTTTTATTGTTCCCGATAGGCTCATTTGACTGGTTCGCTTTTAACCTTTTTTAGCTGAAGCTTTGAGAGCTGATATTGAGTAATAGTTTTCCGGAGCCTGGTGTCCTCATAGGGCTTTGCTTCTCCTCGTGCTTTTTTGATGAC
Organism: Pontiellaceae bacterium B1224; assembly: GCA_029432815.1. GTDB lineage: Bacteria > Verrucomicrobiota > Kiritimatiellia > Kiritimatiellales > Pontiellaceae > Pontiella. Next base: position 55,159 of record JAROBA010000035.1, read on the forward strand.
TATTTCCGTACCTTTATTTAATGCAGACTCCATCCGCTGATTCAAAATCGCTATAGCGATTTTAGTGAGTTCCTTTGTGTCATCATTTGCCAAAGCATCAGTAATTGACTGAACTTCCTTTTGAATACTCTTTTTCTCGTCTTTTTCGAGAAGCATGCTGGACGTAAGACTAAGCTTCCTGCTCTTTCTTGTAAGCTCTTCAGTGTTTATCTGCCGTATTAGGACGATGTTGCGGGGCAGGTTATTTGTTGGAGCTTCTGCATCCTCGAAATACTGGGTCACAATTTGCTCTATGCTTATGAGTTTGAGCTTAACTTATGATACGCAGTTGGACATGGAATCATTGGCAGAAGCACTAATTCCAATATTCAAAGATAGCAGAAGTATGATTATGTATTTCATATTATTTCCTCTGGCGAACGTTACTCCTGACCCGCTCAGGGAATAAACTTTGTCTTCAAAAACGGGCGTTGTCAGCGTATTGGTGGTTCGCTGATGTTTAGTTTGCAGTCATCAAATTAGGGAAATCTGTTATAACTCCATTCACTTTTAATCCTCGATAATAGCTCAGTCTATCTTTGGGGTTGATTGTCCAAACATAGAAAAGCAATCCCTCAGACTGAAATGTAGAAACAAAATCCTGATCAATAAACTTACGCCCCTTTGCTGAAATTCCAGAAAGACCGTGCTGCTTAATCCATTCACTCATTTTCTTTGCATCTGGGGCCTTTCTAAAAAAATCATATCGCAAGCTTGAAACGAATAACACAACAGGATCGTCCAGGTTTTTCTGTAAATATTTCAGGGCATCAACCTCTCTGCTCTGAAAGTAAAATTTAATACATGGGCTTTTTTTAGTTTCTTCTGTCACTGTTTTTGCAAGGGGAACAGCATCGCCCTTTAAATCCAGCAACAAAACTTTTCCTAATGGAGTTGCACTGATTGCTTCTTGAAGCGTAGGGATGTGAAAGCTAGGAGTGAGGGCTTGAAGCTCATCATAGCACAATTCATCAACTCTTTTTCCTGAGATATGATCATCATGAAAAAGAACAATGGCACCATCATGGGTTAACCGTAGATCTACCTCGACAATATCAGACTCAACCGCCCATGCTTGACGAATAGACTCTAAAGAATTTTCCCAATACTTACCCGAAAAACCACGATGGGCAATAATCTCCACAGCACTACTGACTCGAAGTACAAACAGTGAAAAAATTATTATCTTCAGTTTCATGATTTTGTTATCCAGCTAACGTTAATCCTGACCCGCTTGGTAACAGACTCCGCCTTCAAAACGGGCGTTGTCCAAGCAGGGTCTACTCGCTGGTTGTGTTATTTTATACGCTTCTTCCAATCTAGGTTCTCAACTAAAATCCGTTGACCGAATGTGCCATCCCATTTGACTATGAATCCCTCTTTTTCTAATTCTTGAACAATAATTGTTCCAACGATAGGCCCGTCCAACTCTTCTCGATTGGGATCGATAGGGCCGAACGAAAGAGTTAGTCCTTCGCCTCGTACAGCACGTTCAAGATCCTGTCCATGATAGAAACAATAGCCTTGGATTTCGGATTTAGTAACAGAATCATGAAATGCCTCGGTAATGTCTGAATAACCATCACTTTGTGTGTATCCAGCATTTTGAAGTGCAATAATGTTTTGTGAATTGAGACGATCAAAAACGCTATCTAAGCGATCGCAATCAGTTCGAGTTGGCCAATTGACTTGTTCCAATAAAATTTGTTCACGAACTAATCGGATGGTTGTCTTTACCTCTTTTTCATCGAGTTCATCTGGCTCATACATCTCTTCACAAAAGATTTCTAAAAGCTCTTCTGATGAATTAAACCCCATGCGAACCCAAAGCGTTATTTCCTCCTCTATCTCTTCATCCATCCTTACTCCTCCACACCCTGTTAACATCAGAGTTAATCCAATAATTTTGATAAAACTATTTATAAGTTTTGAATTCATTTTTTCGTTCTGCACACAACGTTACTCCTGACCCGCTGGGAAACAGACTTTGCCTTCAAAATCGGGCGTTGTCCAAGTAGGGTCAAGGATCTGGTTATGTGTTTTTTCTTTTTCCAAAGTCATCCCAATATTCTTTCGCTGCAGCATCAAGCTCTTCGAATGTAAGAGCATTCCCATTTTCAAGAGTCAATTCTGCAGAGTCATATTTGGTCCGTATAACACCACTGATATCATCTATTTCAAGATGACCTTCTTTTTCACAACACGACAATACCATTAGGCCGGGGGTGATCCCTTCTAACTCTTGGATTGTTGAATAGTGACGAATGTCGTCTTTGGACCAATGCTGTTCAAACTCGAAGAGTGTGCAGTTTTTTAGACTCACAAATATGCTGTTGTAATGACCGTTCAGTTTGTTGGCTAAATATTCGATTTCAACTTGGATGACAATGTTCTTAGGAGCTAACTCCCAAAGCCTCACTAACGCTCCGTCATGGAGAATATTCCAAATTTGATAATCCTGTTTCATATTAATATTTTTGCCACATAACGTTAAAAGTGAGCCGCCGTGCACATAAACTTTGACCTACTCGACCGGCGTTTTCACCGTAAAGTCCATGTGCTTGTGCTGGTTGGGATTTTATTTTGGTTTATATGACGGCAGCAAAATCATCGGTAACATCATGGATGCCCACATGGTTAAGAATGCCAAAACAACTGCGACTGATATGTGTATTAATGAACCAATAGTGAATGCTATCGGAACTGTAACGATCATTATTGCTATTGAAATCAAGAGCGACAGTAGTGCTCTTGAACGAACGTTAGGGCGAGATTCAAATAATTGGCCACACTTTGTACATCGACACTCTGGATTCACGTTTTTGAAACTCAGTAGATCCATCGTTTCGCCTATCGATACAGCTTTGATTTTGCCAAACAAACGTGTGTTGCATCGTGGACATCGGGCAATGAGATTTAGATATTTTTGACCTTTCATTTATTTATCTGATCCCAACGTTACTCATGACCCGCTTGGGAATTAGACTTCGACCTAATCAACGGGCGTTGTCCAAGTAGGGTCAATGAGCTGGTTCGATGTGTTTTCCTAATCTACTGTTAATCTTGCACATAAATGGTGTGAGATCTCGTTTGTTACCCCATCTTCTATTAGTTCAGACGTGAATCCACCAACGATATACCATGTATCTAGCGGTTGAGTGTACTGTGTATTCCCCAGGCTCGATTGGACCCATGGCATTTCTATTTTGTCACCATTGGAAAGCGTATAAGTATCGAAGCCCATCAATTGGCCGAAGAATAATTTCAAGTTGTAGGTGGCAATAGAGTCAGCAACCTCAATCAGGTGGATGTCGATGGATCTCCCCACCCGGAACGTTTCCTTATCCATAATAATCGTTTTCCCATCCACGACATCGTAGTCAATAGGGAGTTCGATCATTTCGGTCGTGTCGTCAATGAACTGCTCTCCCGCGGCAAGCTGGATGGCAGGTAGTTTAGATTTATTAATCTCAGGGATTACCATCATTTTTTCAACTGCATCTGATACAACCTGAATATCGGTATACCGCTTCTGGCCTTCCTCTATCTTTAAAGGGAATTCCTCTGTGTTCTCCATGGCCAATTGTTTAATCCCTACATACTGAATAGAATTATCCTGCATAGTGCTTTTCTTGAAGTGGGAGGGGTCGGAGGCCCATACCTGCTCTTGTAGTGTGGGTTCAATAAGATCCGATGGAATTACCAATTCCATTAGTTGTACCGTGCATTTGTGTTGCTGTGATTGTTGAGGTGTTGTCTGGCAACCAGAGACAATGACCATGCTTGCGAGTAGAATTAGTAAATATTTCATTCGTTTATCTCCGTTATCGAACGTTTGAGATGAGGCTGAGTGCAAACAAACTTTGCTGACTCAAACGGGCGTTGTCACGATAGCCTTGTATGTTCTCATTTATCAATTTCTG
>JAROBA010000036.1 GCA_029432815.1 Pontiellaceae bacterium B1224
GGGCATAAGGATGTGAAGACGACGGAAATCTATACGCACGTGATGGAGAAGGATCTCAACGCGGTGAAGAGCCCGCTGGACCTTTTATAGCGTCCTTTTTTCCCATGATTGGAAAAGGTGCCGGGGGCGGCGGGAGTTTAGGCAGAATTATTTTGGGCAGAATGATTACTTTGCGCATTGGGGAAACCGACATTTTGCATTAAATGATTTTGCTAAATGTCCAACCAGGAATAAGCCGGTCGACGAGGCCGTCGCCCCTCCACCCGCTGCCGGGATCGTTGCCTTCCAACCTGTCTGCGGCGGCGCGACCATGTGGGAAAAGGCGGGCTGGAGGTGCTGTCCCGCTTTGCCGAACCACTGTTTAAGCCCTTTAACTGAGCGCATCAAAAAGTGTCTGCCATTCCTCTTCTAAAGAGGTGCGGCATTCGGGGCGGCCGGCGCGGCGGTACCAATAGGCGGCGTTTCCGAGGTCGCCTTCCACCCGATGAAGGTAGGCATGAATCCATGCGGCTTCCGCAGTGTTGATTTCCTGGACGATCCGGTGCGCTTTGTCCCAATCGCCGTTTTGTTCGGTTTCCAATGCCTGGATGTAGAGTTTCCGGTTCATGCTTAAATAATACAGAGTAGAGGTGTATTTTCACGGTCTTTGTGTGTACTAATTATCCCCTTTGAGGGACTTGTTGATGCGGTATAAGATTTTTTTTATTTCACTGATATTCGCCTGCGGAGCATTTGCAGAAACCAATAGATCGTTTCGGGTGACGTTTCCGCGCTGGGCTTCTTCGCTCCGCGGCGGGTCGGTTTATAACTTCGATGCGGATCTGGAGGGGGATGGTTCGTTTGCTGTAAACCGGTTTGTTGCTGAAGGCATGTATGGTTACATGTGGAGCTATGACTCTTTTATTGCGGTAGCGGTTGGCGGTGGGCAGGACGATTATAATTTTTCGAACGATGTGCCTGACTACTGGAATAACATCAATAATTACCGTGTAGGGCTTTACAGTCGCTGGGGGATAACGGACAGGTGGGTTCTTTTTGCGGCTCCTTCCGTTCGGGCCTATGCAGAAGCGGGCGTCGATCCTCTGGATGGGTTGACCGGGGTGTTTTTTGGTGGGGCCTCCTATAAATTCAGCGATCGTCTGACGCTGGGGCCGGCCATCGGTATTGTGGGGCAGATCGAAGATCGGCCGAGTTATTTTCCGGTTATTCTGGTGAAATGGCGTATTACCGAACAGCTGTCGCTGGATACGGGCGGCGGATTGGCCGCAACGGCGGGGCCGGGTTTGGCGCTGGTGTATAAGTTTTCCGATCATTGGAAAGCCGGTATTACAGGGCGCTATGAGCGAAAGCGTTTTCGTCTGAATGCTTCCGGTATGTCCCCGGATGGCGTGGGGGAGGACCGGAATGTTCCAATCTATGGAACGCTGGCTTATTTTTTCTATCCGCAGGGGTATATCACCGCCATTTTCGGGTTCAATACGTACGGGAAGCTGGGTTTGTTCGATTCGGATGGCGATTATATTGATGAGTTTGAATATACTCCATCGGCGAGCGCGGGTTTTGTGGCTTCGTTCCGGTTCTGATACCATCTTCTCAACCTTATCGCTTTGAACTGTTAGGCAACGAATGAATGGAAGGCAGTGAATCCAGATAGGGGGTCTCATTTGTGCTTTCCATTCATTCGCTGCAATTTAACCTGCATTCATGCCTGAATGTATTAGTCGGTGGTATGGGATGGGAACTGTTCGGATTTTTGCGTTTAAGTGTAAGGTATTGGCTCCTGCAAAGAACCTCAGTAACGTTTTGAGCTCATTTTCGTGAATATTTTGACGGCTCTCTTTTAAGGATTGGAATATATGAAGTTTAAAGGATGTATGGCTGCCTTGCTTTTGGTCGGCCCGGTTTTTTCAGATTCGAATGTGGTTTCGGGCATGAGTTTTCCGCGGTGGGGGCCTTCTGTAAAGGTGGGTTCGGTTTATAATTTTGATGCCGACATGGAGGGCGGCGGCTCCTTTGCGGTGAATCGCTATTTTGTGGAGGCCGGAATGGCCCGAATGTGGGGTTTTGACCGGATGATTGCTTTTTCGGCGGGCTTTGGGCAGGACGACTATCAGTTCAGCAATTTGGGTACACAGCCCTGGAATAATATTGATAATTATCGGCTGAGTCTTTTCGGGCGCTGGCGGGTGAATGATGATTGGGTGCTTTTTGCCGGCCCTTCTGTTCGATCGTACGGTGAAACGGGGGTGGATCTGGATGATGCGCTGACCGGATCTTTTTTCGGAGGTGCATCGTATACCTTCGGGGATCGCTTGACGCTGGGACCGGGCGTGGTGATTGCCGGTGAGCTCGAGGAGCGGACGCAGTATTTTCCGGTGCTTTTGGTCAACTGGGAGATTACGGATCGGTTGAGTTTGGAAACCGGCGGCGGTTTTGCGGCGACGGCCGGGCCGGGGCTTTCGCTGATTTACAGTTTTTCCAAGCATTGGAAAGCGGGTATTACCGGTCGTTATGAGAAGAAGCGCTTCCGTCTAAATGGCGAGGGTTTGGCGGAAAATGGGGTTGGTGAAGATCGAAATGTTCCAATGGTTGGAAATTTAACGTACTTTTTTTATCCCGGCGGCTTTGTTAGTGGAATTGTTGGGTATAATTTTTCTGGGAAATTATCCGCAGATGATTCGTATGGCAATTTATTGTATGAAAAGTCGTATGATCCGGCACCTGGGGTGGGGTTTGTTGCGTCATTTAGGTTCTAAATTTGGACTTCATTTTTATTTACGATATTTTTGTTACGCTAAAATTGCCTATATTTTGACTTAAATCTAATTTCATCAAAAATATTGACAATTTAAGCATCTGTTTTATGGTGCTGTTTTATTTGGAGGTAAAAATATGTCAAATACAGTGATGGAAGGTGGGCAGGCGATTATCCGATGCCTGGAAAACGAAGGGGTCGAATATATATTCGGTTACTCCGGCGGCGCTGCGATTCCAATTTTCGATGCGCTGATTACCACCGAGACCAAAATTAAATTCGTTCTGGTTCGTCATGAGCAGGGGGCCGCCCATATGGCCGACGGCTATGCGCGCGCAACCGGTAAACCGGCCGTGGTTCTGGTAACGAGTGGTCCGGGTGCAACCAATACCCTGACGGGGCTGCTGACCGCTCATATGGATTCGGTTCCGATGATTGCGCTTACGGGACAGTCGGTTTCTTGGATGCTTGGAAAAGATGCATTTCAGGAGGCAGATATTTTCGGGATCACGATGCCGGTGGTTAAACATTCGTATCTCGTGAAGGATCCGAACGATATTCCGCGGATCACCCGGGAGGCGTTTCATATTGCCACGACCGGACGCCCGGGCCCGGTATTGATTGATATTCCCAAGGATGTCAGCGCCGGCCCTTGTACGGCCGATCTGCATGCAGAAATGGATCTGCCAGGCTACAAGATTGCTAAAACAGTTGATAACGACACGGTTCTTGAAATTGCCGAAGCATTGTCAAAATCCAAGCGTCCGCTGATTCTGGCAGGGCATGGGGCCATGATTTCGGGGGCGGACCCGACGCTGTTGGCTTTGGCTGAAAAAGCGCAGATTCCGGTAACGACCACCCTGCTGGGTAAAGGTGTTTTTCCGGAAACACATGAGCTGGCGCTGGGCATGCTCGGTATGCATGGTACGGCCTATGCGAACAAAGCAATTTGCGAGTGCGACCTGCTCTTGAATATCGGTTCCCGCTTCGATGACCGTATTCTCGGTAAGCCGGAAGAGTTCTGCAAGGACGCCACCATCATTCATATTGATATTGATGCGGCGGAAATCGGAAAGATGATTCAGCCGCAAATCGCCTGTGTGGCCGATGCGAAGACCGCTTTGGATGAATTGATTAAACATGTTCCGGTGCTTGAAACCCGTGAATGGCGCAAAACACTGGATGGTTATAAAACCAAATATCCGCTGAAATTTAAGCGTCAGGGCAGCTTGAAAATGCAGCACATCATCGACGAGTTTTATAAACTCACCGATGGTAAAGCGGTTGTGGCAACCGATGTGGGACAGCACCAGATGTGGGCTGCTCAGTTTTATAAAAGTGACAGTCGTTACGACTGGCTGAGTTCCGGCGGCGCCGGTACAATGGGCGTCGGCCTGCCGTACACCATTGGCGCGGCATTTGGACGTCCGAATGATATTAATGTCTGCTTTGTTGGCGACGGCGGATTCCAAATGACCTTCTTCGAGTTGGCGACGGCGGCATTGCATAAACTGCCGATCAAGATCGTGGTTTTGAATAACCATTATCTGGGTATGGTGCGTCAGTGGCAGGAGCTGTTCTATGACGACCGGAAGAGCGGGGTTGATCTGGAAGGAAATCCGGACTTTGTTAAGTTGGCTGAATCGTTTGGCATCAAAGGTTTCAACCTGCGGCGTCCCGGTGATGTTAAGCGCGTTCTTCAAAATGCGCTCGATTACAATGAGGGTCCGTGTCTGATTAACTGCGAAGTTGAAAAAGCGGATAACGTGTTCCCGATGATTCCCGCCGGTGCTGCCATTGAGGATATGCTGATTGAGCCGCCGAGTATTAAACTGGAAAAACCGACTGGTTCCACCTAATCGAGGAGATTGAAAATGTCGAATGCAGATTTAACCATTCATACGCTGAGTGTCTATGTTTCCAACAAACCGGGAGCATTGGCCCGTATTGCTCAGGTCTTTTCCCGTCGGGGATTCAATATTGAGTCGCTAGTGGTTTCGCCGGCTGTTGATGGTCAGTTTTCAAGGATGACGATCAGCTGCAGCGGAGACCCGACCGGTTTGGATCAGATTATTAAGCAGCTCTCCAAGTTGATTGATGTGCTTCAATGCATTGATCATACCTATGATAAATCCGTTACGAAGGAGATGGGGCTGATTAAGATTGCGGTTGATAGTCAGGGCCGCTCCGAAGCACTTCATATTGCAGAGCATTACGGGTGTAAAACTGTCGATCTCACCCCGGAATCGATGATCCTACAGGTCGTTGGGAATCCGGAAAAAATTGACGCGCTTGAGGAAATGATTGCCAAGTTCAAGATCATTGAGCTGGTTCGTACCGGCAAGGTGGTAATGAGCCGTGGGCAGGAAATGACCTAACGGTTATCCAGACATTGGAAAACATAAAAAGCCGTCTCGTAGAGGCGGCTTTTTTATTTCCAATCATTGGAAAAAGTTGAGCGGGAGGTGCTCCTGGCCTTCCACATCCTCCTGCATCAGGACGACTTCTTCACTGGTTGTGTGATAGCGGCTGTCGACTCCTTTGTTCGCGGGGCAGCCGACGATATTAATTAGCTCCCGCATTAGATATTTCAAATGTTCACCACTGTTGGCGGCCAGTCCGAGAAGGTCTCGTTGATCGGTCGTAATATCGCCGACGAATCCCTGAAGCATCATTTCCAGCGAGGCGGTGATGGCGGTCAGCGGCTGCATCAGTTCCTGGGCAACCTCGGCCAGAGCAGCCAAAAGCTCGTCCTGCGTCATATTCCGACCATGCCCGCCAATCGTGGCAATTTCTCCATCCTTCAGCTGTTGCGACAGAACATCCAGCTTTTCCTTGGTTGTGAAGATGGTGTCGTCTAGGTTTTCGGAGGCTTCGCCGAGAAGATCTTTTACGGAAGCTCCGTCCGCCCGATCTGATTTCATCAGATTTTCGAGTCGTTCAAATACGGTGGTTAATGTGTTTAGCCCATTCGCGATCTGACTCGTCTCTTTTCCGGATTCAGCCACAATCCTGCGCCATTCGGGAGAGGGGAAGTTGGTGCCCGAAATCAGGCCTTCTGCCGTTTCGGCACCTCGGGATTCAATAAACCGTTGCAATTCATGTTTATTTTCTTCGATGGCTTCGCGATGTTCCATATATTGCATAGCTGCAATTTCGAAGTTGAGGCTTTCTTCCATTTCCCGAACCGCCTGAACAATTTCCCGGTCGAGCTCTGCATCGGCATCGCCTGTGAGATCGCGCATTCTTTCCAGTAGATTTTCTTCAAGCAGCAGCAGCGATTTATGTAAATCCGCCTTTCCGTCTGCACTTTTGAAGGCGGGCTGGTTGTGGAGGCCGGTATAGGTGCGACGGAGGCAGCCCAGGACGATATCGCCCAGCGACTCGCCGGATAAATTGCTGGCAGTCTGTCGTATTGCAACCGATTCCATGATCATTTTTCCGAGTCGAGCGGGATCGGAAGCCAGTTCGGTCAGTTCTTCGCCGACCTGGCTGCTGTCGCCGTCGCCCTTCAAAAAAGCGATGATCTGTCCTACGTGAACATCCGCATTTTCGGTTTTGTGCGTATCCGCTTCCGAATCGTCGTCGAGTTCTTCATCCAAAACCAGAACACCATTGCCTCCGGCTCCGGTGAGATCGCTTGTGTTGGCAACAGTTTGGTCGGCCTGCACGGCCTTGAACTCGGTCTGTTTCGAGGTTAGATGCGTTGAGCCGAGGGCTTCTATGCCGGACTGGAAGCAGTCCGCTTCTTTGCAGGATAATAATTCAATAAGCTGAATCAGTTCATTGCGCTTAATGCCGCGCTTGATATTAAGTCCGGTTATCCGGAGTCTGGTTAATCTGCGTTCAAAGGATTTGAGTAATGTTCCGTTGGCAATAACCGGTGATTCATCCACCGTCAGCATGGCGTTAAAGGTGCCCAGCGTGACCTTGGCGCGCTTAGAGAAAAGGGTGTTCATGGCCACTTCGGCGGTAACCACTGCCGCTTCAACTGCCGGATGCTTATGGCCGTACGTCGTTGCAATATTGATCGATCGACTCAGTTCATTCAAGGCGTTGACGAGTGAATCATCGTCGATCGGCTTAAACTGATGGTTCGAAAATCTGGAATCTGATGACATGTTAATCTCGTGTTAAAATTTTAGTAATCTGTACTAAAGCACGAAACATGCCGGAATGAGGGGGCACGCGATTTATGCGAGGCCCGTAAATATTATTCTTCAAAGATGTAGATAAATGGAATTTCCTTACTAAAGAAGCAGGAAATAAAAAGTGGTGGCATTTGAAATGCTTTCAGTCTTTTTTGCGAGTGAATTAGGTATAATAAGGTCATTCTGTTAAGTGAATTTCAGTATGGCGGCTCGGGGTGTATGCGGGACAGAAAAATGCCGCCGTGATAGGGTATCGGCGGCGGCTTCGAAGCGCTGGATCCAGTAATCAGAAGATTCAGTTAGTCCACGATACGTTCCAGAATAAATCCCGTACGTGCCGGGATATACACATTGATCTGATTTCGGTCATGTTCTCCGTCATTGAAGGCGAAGCTTTCAAATTCAGGGCTGTCCTTGACAATGTCATGTCCGCCGAACTCCGGAGCATCGGTATTCAATGCGATTCGATATTTTCCGGGGGTGACATCCACTGGATAATCCGTAAATGATTTGTTGGGATTGAAGTTCAGAAGGAAGACGAGATTTCCCCGTTCGAAGGCCATAACCTTGTCGCCTTCATTGATGAGCCGGAAGATAGGGGCTTTCAGACCAATGGTTTGCTGCTCCCGAATAAGTTCGACCATTTTCTGATCAAAGTCGGCGAGGAAATGAAACTTGAGGGTTGGGTCGTCCCGCAGGTTCCATTGACGGCGTGCATACTGATAGGACCAGCCGTTGCCTTCGCGGGGGAAATCGATCCATTCCGGATGTCCGAATTCATTCCCCATAAAGTTCAGGTATCCGTGTCCGGCGGCACCAATCGTGGCTAAGCGGGCCATTTTATGCAGGGCAAGTCCACGGTCCACCACGAGGTTTTGCGCGTCTCGATGCATGTTGAAATACATTTCCTGATCGATGAGTTCGAAAATAAAGGTTTTGCCTCCGACCAATGCCTGATCGTGCGACTCTACATAGCTGATCACCTGCTCATCCGCCCGATGACTGGTTAACTCATGGTAGAGCCAGCTCATATTCCATTCATGGTCCGGGATGTCGTTGGCCAGTTTAAACCAGCAATCCGGAGCTCCCATGGCAAGCCGATAGTCGAATCCACAGCCGCCATCTTTCTGAGGGGCGCCGAGTCCGGGCATGCCCGAAACATCTTCCGCAATCGTTATGGCATTGGGTCTGACTTCATGAATCAGCGCATTGGAGAGGGCCAGATAGGCATGGGCATCGAGATCCACAGAGCCGTCAAAATAATTGGCATAGTCGGTAAAGGAGGTGCCGAGGCCGCGATGGTGATACAACATGCTGGTTACGCCATCGAACCGATAGCCATCAAAGTTATATTCGTCCAGCCAGTAGCGGGCATTGGAAAGTAGAAAATGGAGAACTTCCGGTTTGCCGTAATCAAAGCAGCGCGAATCCCACGCATCATGATCGCCCCGGTCGCCATCGTGAAAATACTGGTAGCACGTTCCGTCAAAACGAGAGAGGCCTTCTTCTTCGTTTTTCACGGCGTGTGAATGAACCAGATCCATAATCACGGCCAGTCCGGCTTCGTGGCAGGCATCGATCAGTTCCTTTAGCTCCTCCGGGGTCCCGAAGCGGGATGAGGCGGCAAAGAAGTTGGAAACATGATAGCCGAACGATCCGTAATAGGGATGTTCCATAATGCCCATAAACTGAACGGTATTGTAGCCCATCTCAATAATACGCGGCAGAATCTTTTCTTTGTATTCGAGATAAGATCCCACCTTGGCATCTTCGAGCGCCATGCCGATATGCGATTCATAAATCAGGGGGGCGCCAATTGCTTGTACAGGGTTTGGAAACTTCCATTTGTACTGTTTCTTCGGTTTCCAGACCTGAGCTGTGAAAATGTGAGTTTCCGGATCCTGCACCGCTCGCCGGGTATAGGCGGGAAGGCGCTCTCCTTCGCCCCCCGGCCAGTACATTTTAAGTTTGTAGAGATCCTCATGGTGGAGTTTGTTGGCGGGAAGTTCAATCTCCCACACGCCTTGTCCATCGCCATAGTGCAGGGCAAACTCATCGAGTTGTTTCCAGTCGGAAAAATCGCCTACCAGATAAATGGCCGTTGCATTGGGAGCCCATTCCCGAAAAATCCATTTTCCATCTCGGAAGTGAAGCCCGTAATATTCATGGGCATTCGCGAATTCATTCAGTGTAATAGCACCGCCGGTGAGTCGCTCTTCAACATGGCGTATATGATCAGCACGTTGCTGAAGCTGACCGAGATAGGGTTGTAGCCAGGGGTCATCTGAAAGTTTTGCGAGTGTGGGATCGATCATGGAGAGTCCTAGTTGGATTTTTCAAATACTTCATCGACCAATGGCCGTTGCAGCATTTCCTGGTAAATATCAATATAGGCTTGCGCGGTCACCGCGTGATTAAACTGCTCTTTGCTTTCTTTCATCACCCTGCCGACATGCGTGCCACGTATGTGCTCATCAAGGGCATAAAATTCCATGGCCTGATCAATTGCCCAGGCCAGACCGCCGCCATCGTAGGACTCAAAGAGGAATCCGTTGCCCGTTCCGGCTTCAACGTCCATCTGACTGATGGAGTCGTGGAGTCCCCCCGTATCGCGGACAATTGGGAGTGAACCATAAATCGCGCTCATCATCTGAGGTAAACCGCACGGTTCGAACAGGGAAGGCATCAGCAGGAAGTCGGAGGCTGCAAAGCCGATATGGGAAAGTCCTTCCTCAAAGTTACAGACTGCAACTCGGTCATGAAGGTCGTGCTGGTGAACAATGTCATGGAAAACCTGTTGGTAGCCGCCGTTTGCCACAAACACAAACTGCAGGTTGCGGTCCCAGTATTTATCCACGGTTGCGTAAAGAATTTCAGCAACCAGCTGGCAGCCTTTCTGGACGGGATCCAGGCGGGAAGGCCAGAACAGGATTGGAGCATCCGGATTGATGTCGAGTCCAAGGCGCTCCTGAAGCCAGACCTTATTTTTTCGTTTGGCACCGTAATGATCCAGCACGCCGTACTGTTCAATGAGGTACTCATCGGTCTCCGGATCGCAAGAGGAATCGGGGGAGTTCAGGATGCCGGTTGCGCAGCCCGCATGGAATTTACTGGCCACTTCCCATTGAATATTGCCCGGAACAAAGTCGTGTTGGTTATCGACGATTTCTTTCATGAAGGTCGGGCTGACCGTATTGATAAAGTGCGATGCGAAAATGCCACTGCACAGAAAGTCGACGGGATTATCGTCCCGGGCTTCAAAATAATTTCGTGAAGGCCAGCCATAATACAGGTTGCTCCAGAATTCCGCCGCATCAATGCCCCGGTCTTCGATATGCGCCAGTGTTGTTTTAACCGTATGAATATTATGGAACGTAAAGAGGCTGGGAATTCCGAGCATGCGTGCTTCTGCCGGGATCAGGCCGGTCATCCAGTCGTTGCAATGAATCAGATCGGGTTTAACCGTGGGGATAATGTTGTTGATCACTTCGCGCTGGAAGGCCAGCGCAATTTTCAGGTCCGTTTCTGCTGAGTTCGTATAGACTTTGTCCTGATAATAAAAAATGCGGTCTTCAGCCAGATGAATCCGGTCGTCGGGCAGTTTGCTCTTGTAAATCAGCAGTTCGTCATCAATAAAACCGCCGATATCCACATGAAACATTTTGCGATAATGAGGCAGGGCCACATGAACATCAGCTCCCAGTTCATAAAGTGCCGAGACCAATGACGCGGAAACATCGGCTAATCCTCCGGCTTTCGCCGAAAGCTTATTCGTCATATTACCCATTCCCTCCGGTAGATAGGTAATTTCCGGGGTAACAATCAGGATGCGGGGTCCTTTTTTCTTTGCTACCGTTTTATCAGTTTGTTTTGTCGTTTTCTTTGTCGCTTTTTTCTTCGATGCATTAACCATGATTATCCCCTATCAGCTGTTAGAGATCAAAACAACCGATATCATCCTTTACAAGCATATACTGAGGTCTTTAACTGCTTGACGGAACGCCAAAGGCCTGTTTTGGTTTCATATCAGATGTAGTCATTCGCGCAAATGCGTTGCGTTTTTTCTGAAGTGTCAACCGGCATTTGATCGGCACTGCGTGGACAGCGTTCTGATACCTCCCTCAATTTGAACCGTTTCAGTATTATTATGTTCTTTCATCTTTTTCGCTTGGCATTGAAGCGGTAATTTTGGAATCTCTTTCACAAATTTCTCTGGTCCGCTGAGTTGGCGGACTGACCCGCTCAACAAAAACTAAAACAAGGATAGTTCCATGGTAAAAAGGTTCGGTCTGATAGTCACCCTGTTGGCATTCTGCAGCCCTATTGTAGCTACGGCACAGAGCAACGGTAAGCCACCCGCTCTCAAAGTTGTATGCAGTGTTTTGGCGGCTGATATTTTGCTGACGGCTCACATGGAAGGGGGCGATAAAACCGTTTCCATGGGCTCCAGTACGGTGCCGCTGAAGAAGGGCATGCGCTACACGCTGAATATTACAAAATCAGGCTACAGCCCGTACCGCAAAACCATTACGCCCGACTGGGAAGGACTCCGTCAGTTGAGCGTTGTTCTGGAAGAAGGAATCGGCCCCGATGGGTCCGACCCCTGGGTGGTAGATCTTGAAAACAGTGTGTATATTAAATTTGTACCGATCCCCACCGGCAGCTTTAACATGGGGTCGGAGTCCGGGGAGGACGACGAACTTCCCGTTCATCCGGTTGCATTCTCCCGCCCCTTCTGGATGGCCGCAACGGAGATTACCCAGCAACAGTATGCGCAATACAAAGAAGCACCGGTAACGTATAAGAAGAAAGATGTACCCATGCCGATGAGCGCAGAGCTGCCCGTTGCGGGGGTCAGCTGGAACGATGCCGTTGGATTTTGCAACTGGCTGACCACGAACGAACGGATGATGGGCCGTCTGCCAGAGGGGTATGAATTCACGTTGCCCACCGAAGCGGAATGGGAATATGCCTGTCGTGCCGGAACGACCACTGAGTATGCCGGAAGGATCGATGCCATGGGCTGGTTCAACAAGAACAGTTCCGAGCGCACCAATCCGGTGGGCAGCAAAAGTCCAAACGCCTGGGGTCTTTATGATATGCATGGCAACGTTTGGGAATGGTGTGATGATGTGTGGTACGTAAATTACGAAAACGCACCGACGGACGGATCGCAGCGCGGCAATGCCGTGGACGAGTATGACGTTCCTAAAGAGCAGTGGGGAGAAAAAGGCAATACCATCCGTTTGCGGAATAGCGGGCTTCGCTCCGTACGCGGCGGCTGCTGGAACTATCCGGCGAGCGCCTGCCGTTCTGCCAACCGCTTCTACCACAGCCCCGGCACTAAATCGCACTATCTAGGTTTCCGGCCCATCCTCATCTGGAATCCGCCGCAACCCAGTCTGGAAGTCACTCGCCGAATTGATCTCGGAGAATAGAAAAGTCCGATACCCACGGGCAAAAAGTACGGCGGTAGCGCTCGTGTGAACGGGAGTTTCCGCCGTATTGGTGTATAGAGCGCCAGAGGAGGAGCGATCGTTTCACCTCGCGGAGTGTGGAAAACGATGGGAGACGTGGCGCAGACATTCCTGTCTGCGCTTCCTGAGGTGCCGGACGGGCAGACTGGAAAGTCTGCCTCACTGAATTACAGCCGGCACTCCGCAATTCTCACCGCTTCTGATCCCGGGTTCCAATGGTTGGAATGAGTTTGCAGAACGGTCCGCCGGACCAGCTCAGCGCATTCGGTAGATTAATGCGCTGCCGATGAAGTAGAAAACAATGACGGCACTCCAGGCCCCGACCCAGGGGAGGATGATCATCTGCTTGGCCAGATATTCCATGGTGAACTGCATGGCATAGAAGCCGAAGAACATACCGATGGCCATCATAATGCCGGACAGCGCGCCTTTCCTTCCAGTGTGTGCGCCTACGGGTATTCCGATGATCATAGCGATTATGCAGATGAACGGCATGGTCAGTTTGTGATGCAGATCCACTTCATCGGAGTTGATCGATTCCGGCGAAAGATGCTGGTGTGATCGTATATAGTGCCAGAGTTCGAGCGAGGATTGATGAGCGGGATCTTTGGCCTCGCCCATAAACTCTTCCGGCTGTTCTTTCAGGTTACGCATTTCCAATGTCTGGAAGGTTTCAACGGAATTCCAGCTTTTGGTTTCTTCATCGTACTGTTGAATGAGGGTATTATTTTCATCGAAGTGCTGGATGCTGCCGTCTTCGAACCACCAGCGGCGATCCAGCCAATGGCCTTTTTTCGCGGTAATCTTTGTTTTGTCGGAACCGTCGGGCCGGCGTTGGCGGAGGGTGATTCCGTTCATGGTGTAGGTGCGTGTATCGAAGCCGACAATATGCCACTCGTGTCCGAGGGTCGGATTCTTATAGGCGATGTTTTCAAAGTAGACCTCATCCGAGGCTCTCTTTTTACTTTCGAGCAGCTGGTGGGCCCGGTAGGCAAATTTCGGTCCGGTGTATTCGTTCACCACGGCGGTAAAGAGAAAACAGAAAAATCCCATTAGATAATAGGGGCGTACGATGCGGTAAATGCTGACTCCACTGGCGCGCATCGCAATAATTTCGCTGTGGCGCGTCAGCATGGATAGACTGTACAGGGTGGAAAGCAATACGCAGATCGGGACAATGAAAATAACCATGGAGGGCAGCTGCAGGCTGTAGTACTGCAACATTACCATCGGAGGAACCCGCGCTGACAGAAAATCATCCGCATTATCCATCAGATCGCCGATAATGAATAGAAGCGTAAAGGCGAACAGCAGGTAGACCAGTGGCTGAAGCAGATTAATGAATAGGTGTCGTGCAAGTATTTTCATAGTTTGAATCCTCAGAACGTAGCGGGAAAACCGAGCCATCGCAAGCGTTGAAAAGCCTTCACGAGCAGGGTAGGCTCTTCGGAATCAATCAGGAGATTTTAAAAATGAGTCCTTCAGGAATAATCGGTGAAAGTCGCGTTAAAGATTCTGTGACCATCGTCATATTCGGTGCCTCCGGCGATCTGACCCACCGGAAGCTGATTCCGGCACTTTATATTGCCTATGCGCAGGGCATGCTGCCGGAAAAATTCACAATCGTCGGATTTGCCCGCCGCGACTATAACGATGATGTGTTCCGCGGCATGATGGCCGAATCAATCAAAGAGTTTTCCCGTCTGCCGGCCGAGGAAGAATCGGTGATGCGTTTCATTCAGCATATTCGGTATCACAAAGGCGATATCTCGCACCCGGAAGCCTATACCGATTTGAAGGCCAAGTTCGAAGATGTCGAGGCCTATCCGGCAAACCGGCTGTTCTATCTCTCCATCATTCCCGATCTGTTCAAGACCGCCGTTCAGTCGTTGAAAAAATCGGGCTTAATCGTCGCGCCCTTTGGCGAAACGTGGTCCCGCGTGGTAATTGAAAAACCGTTCGGCCGCGATTTTGAAAGTGCCATGGCGCTGAACAAAGCGCTGCTGGATGAGCTGGACGAATCGCAGATCTATCGCATCGACCACTACCTTGGAAAAGAAACGGTTCAGAATATTCTCTCGTTCCGTTTTGCCAACGCCATTTTTGAACCGGTATTCAACCGCAGTTATGTCGACCACATCCAGATTACGGCCGCCGAAACCGTCGGCATGGAAAAGGGGCGGGGCGGCTATTATGATGAATACGGAGCTCTCCGCGATATGGTCACGAACCATCTGTTGCAACTGCTCTGTCTGGTGACCATGGAAGCGCCCGGGGATCTTTCGGCGGAATCGATCCGCAACGAAAAGGTCAAGGTGCTCAATGCCATGAAACTGGATATCCGAAAAAATATTTCCGATGCCGTTTTTCGTGGGCAATATTCCAGCGGGGCCGATACCGACGGAAAACCGGTTAAAGGCTATCTGGAAGAGGATCGCATCGACCCGGCATCCGAAACGGACACCTTCACCGCCATGCGGCTCGCCATCAACAACTGGCGCTGGGCCGGCGTCCCGATCCTGCTGCGTACCGGCAAACGGATGGCTAAAAAAACCACCGAGGTCGCCGTGCAGTTCAAAGTCCCGCCGCTGCAGCTTTTCCAACAGGTGGAATGCGAAGACGATGTCTGCGATATTACCCGCATCAAACCCAATACACTCATTTTCCGGATTCAGCCGAACGAGGGTATTTTCCTGAAAGTCGGCACCAAGAGGCCGGGCATGCGCTTTGTGGTCGAAGATGTGGATATGGACTTTTCTTATACTGAAAAGTGGAGCAAATCGTTGCCGGAAGCCTACGAACGCCTGCTGCTCGATACCCTCCACGGCGATTCAACCCTCTTCACCCGGTCCGACGAAGTGGCGGCCGAGTGGACCGTGGTGCAGCCGATTCTCGATAATCTGGATGCGCTGCGGCCCTATGCCTACCCGCCGGGTGAGTGGGGCGTGCGTGAAGCCGATTGGCTGTTTCATGGTGTGGAAGGGCACTGGAGAAATAAATAAGGTAAAACACCCGCTTCGCTAAAGGCACGAAGGGCTCTAAGAAAGATACTTCGTGACCTTTGTGTCTTGAAGGAGCAGCTCGACTGGGTGTTGAAAAGATGATGGATACCTATTTTGTTTATGTAACCGCAACGGAGTCGGACGAAGCGAAAGCCATCGCCCGGACCGTGGTGGAAGAGCGACTGGCCGCCTGCGCGAATCTGCTCGGTTCAATTGAATCGGTCTACTGGTGGGATGGGAAACTGTGCGAAGACACCGAGGTCGCCCTCGTGCTGAAAACTTCCAAGGTTCGGAAAAACGAACTCATCGCCCGCATCCGCGAACTTCACTCCTATGAAACGCCCTGCATCGTCTGCCTGCCGATCACCGACGGAAATCCTGATTTCCTGAAGTGGATCGAAATGGAAACCGCGCAGGATTAGCTGGAGGGGCCGGTTCCATCTCGGTCTACGGTCGCCGAGGTCGTCGCCTCTCCAGCATTTGATCAATCGGTTCCATACTCCTTCGCGGCTTTGGCGATCATCTTGGGTTCGATGTAATCCTCGCCCCGATAGATATAGCTCAAGAGGTGGGTGGATTCAGGAAACCAGTGTTTGTTATGAGTTGCCTTCGCGAGGGGCTGAAATGGAATTTTTGCGAGCGTTTTGTAATACGCGTCCGCATCATTCGGGTGTTTTATTTTTATCCAGTTGCCCGCACACCAGAGGATTGCAGCTTTCTGATGCCGATTCCATGAAAGTTCAGCCGCACGGCCTGCCAGATCAGCTGCTCGGTGTCGATAATGAAAGCGAATATCAGGCGAGGGTGCCGTCTCTTTATGGATTGGAAAGGCATCTGCGGGAGAGGGGAGCAGCTCGCGCACGCCGCTCCAGTCAAACAGGCCTTCAGTGATTCGATAGTCCGGGCCAAGTTCAGTTCCGCTTAGTTCCATGCCTTTCCAGCGCAATATACGGGCGGCGTGAAAAAGGTGCGCGGAGCGGGTATTGGGTGTTTCCCAAAAATCGTTAGATGCTTGCAATGCGTCCAGATAGCTCTTTGCTTTCTTTGCGATAGCTGGTGGGTAATAGGGCAAAGCATCTTCAGCGCGATCTTCGCGGAACAGTCTGCGAGCCAGTAGATATGAAATGTGCCGTTCAATAAACTCTCGACTACTTTCCTGTTTATAAGATTCGTAATAATAGTCGGCAGGTTGGTAGTCAATCGGGCGGGATTCAAAGGTGTCGACACATTGAATCAATGTTTCTGTTGGAAGATAACGTTCTGCAATCAGCGCGGCATCATGAAATGATCCTGCCTGAATAAAACACATGAGTGCATCCAGCATCTGATTTTCCGACGCAAATAAATTGCCAAGATTTCCATAGGTAGCCGAACGCTGAGAAACGTCCTTGTTGTACTCGAATTCATAAAAAACGCGGTTGTCATTTTGAATTTTCCGAAGCCATTGTTGTAGATGAGTAATTGCCCGCTTGGTTTTTCCTTCGCGTTGGGCCACCCGAAAACGCAGCCATATTGAGAGAGCGTCATTCTCAGGGCATTGGTCCAGATAGATGGCTGCCATTTCAGCCTCACCGCTTTTATAAGCGAACCAGGCCAACCGAGGTGAGACCTTGAGCGGCGGGGCTGTTTTCAGTCGCGATATAAATGCGTTGTTCCCGAATAAAAACAGAGCGGCAGTTTCAAGCTGAAGTTGATCTGCATTTGCGAAATCGAGTGCCTCGACATCTTTTCTAAGATGTTCTGTGCAATGATGAAGCTTCTTTGGGGCATAAATGGAATCGTAATATGCGATAGCCCGGACTCCGTATAATATGCGCTCCGAGATATTGGTTTGAGCGAGATATTCCGTTTTAAACGTGGCGCGGGCGAGCCCCAGGGAATCCTTAAAGCCATCATCCACTGCTTCTCTGCAATCGTTCCAATATTCTGAGGCTGCAGACAGATCTCCTTCCTGTGCAGCGATGTTCCCCAACATATAATAAACCCAGGTGGTACGGTGAACACGGTTGCTGGGTGGCAATGCGAGAAGTTGCTCCCAAGCATTGGGTTTCGTGATGTCCCGATTGGTATTCATTTCAGAAACACCTTTCAGATACAGCGTAAACTCTTGAAGTTCTTTCGGAACAATGAATGAAGGCAGATTGGTGACCCCGGATCTAATACTTTTAGCGTAGGCATCAAACGCGTAGCTCAGTTCAACACGGTTTGTAAAGTTGGCTGATTGATAAAATTCTTTTTGATCTGCACTCGCCGCTGTAGCCGATCCGCCGGATGGATACCATTGCTGTTCGAGGATGCCGTATTCATCCGCTAAGAGTGTAAGCTCTTTGGTGACGTTGATGTTCTCGATAAAAAACGAATCGAGATCAGACAGATAACTGGACGGGAAATACGGGCCGCAGGCGAATGCGCTGGAAGTACAGAATAGGAAAAGAGAGAAGAGTCGTTTCATTTCAGGTTCACGGTGGTTTTGGGTGAATTGGTGGAGGAAAACCAGCCTAGCTTGACGGATTGGCCGGGGGCGGGAAGGTCGACGGAAAGAGTGGTGGGTAGTTGACCGGGGACTATTTGTTTGCGGTCAATATTTTGGTAGAGGTCGAATGCTCCGGAGGGTTTGTCCCATGTGAAAGTCAGCTCGGCCCGGGTGGCATGAATGACGTTGGTGTTGTACAGCGCCAGTTCCAGGGTGGTCGGACTGATGGCCGTGGCAACGCATTCAATTCCAGACATTGGAAGTTCGCCGGCTTCAATGTTGCAAAGGGTTGGACGCGGCAGGCACAGCCGGTCGCCTTTCACGGGCAGCCGGAACCAGATGATCTGCTCGGCATGTTCCAATGTCTGGAAGGTTGAGACCAGATCGATCAGATCGGCTGGGTCGGCGGCAATGCGTTTTTTGAGCGTGGGCCTTCGTCGGCTGGGACCTTCGGCGGTCAGATACATAAATTTTTCGGACGTCGGATCAAAATTGAGTTCGTAGGCGTAGCACGGCAATGCGATGGAGTAGGGGCGGCCCCACGCTTCGGCCTGCCGGATGGCGCGGTCGGCCGTTTTGCGGTTCATCAGCTCGGCGGGGTCGTCGAACGTTTCCGGCACCGCCAGTCCGTGGACCTGCAGCACATACGAATCGACCGTTTCTGCCAGACGTTGGAACGAGCGGTTTCCAACGTGGCAGGGCAGAACCGTGATGGATAGGACGGGCTGGGGAATTTGTTTCCGAAGGTTAGAAATCAGATCGGCGTATTCATTCATCCGGCTTTCGGGGCAGTCGAGGTCCAGTTGGATTTCATCGAAGGGTTTTAACGCGTGGGCCAGGCGGACAAGCTCCGGTTCAAGATCGTTGCGATTGAAGGCCTGTAAGGGAATGCGGATAACCGGCACAAAGCGGTGGTCGGTTGCGGCGACTTCGTTCCAGGGAATCTGAACCAAGGTGCTGGTTCCGCTGGCCGGCACCACGGTTGCAACGGGATAGAGCGTCGTGGCCGGTTCTGCACAAACCGCTTCCAGCACATTGCTCGACCACAGCTGCTGCCAGACATAAAAAGCATTCTGCGCAACGCAAAGGCTGGGCAGGAAAATAAGGCTGAGGAGTAGGACGAGCTGCTTCATGAAAGCTAATCTAAAGCGAGCGATGAGTTGTGACAAACCTGGACTCTATTTTTGTGCTGAATGTACAATCTACTTAAGTATTTTTCCGCAACGAATAAATAGAAAGCAACGAATCCATTCCTCCGAAATATTCGTTGCTTTCCATTCATTCGTTGCCATTTCTCTGTTTCGTCGGAGTCGGATTTGTTGACGTGCAGGGCTACAGTGACATCCATCAAAATTCACGAATAACCTATTTTTTCCAATGATTGGAAATAATCTTGCCGTTTGCTTCCAATGATTGGAAGTTATGCGGCCTATGTCTACACGGTATAAAATCAAAGTTTCTTACGACGGCACGAATTATTCCGGCTGGCAGGTTCAGCCGAAGTTGCAAACGGTGCAGGGCGAAATTGAACGGCTGCTGGCTGAAATGACGGAGCAGAAGCATGTGCGGGTGGAATCGTCCGGTCGGACGGATACCGGTGTGCATGCCCGCGCACAGGTCGCTCATTTTGATCTGCCGAAAGAGGTCGATCCGAAATATTTCCAGCGGGGCCTGAATGCGCAGTTGAACCGGGATATTCGCATTACGACCATGGAAAAGGTGTCGGACGACTTTCATGCCCGCTTCAGCGCAAAGGGTAAAGAGTATCGCTACTTTATTTATAACGGCCTGATTGTCCCGCCGACCAAGCGGCTCTATCGACTGCAGGAAGGTCGACCGCTGGATATTGAGCGAATGCGCATCGCGGCGGACCTGCTGGTGGGCGAACACGATTTTGCACCTTTCGCGGCCAATCGCCGGGTGCCGATTAAAGATACCGTTCGGACCATTCATTCCTTTTATGTCCGCAAGCACGGGGCGGATATTACGCTGGAAGTTCAGGGCAACGGGTTTTTGTATAAAATGGTCCGCGGTCTCGCAGGCTTTCTGGTGCATGTCGGAATGGGCCGCATGGAACCGGAAGCTGTGCACGATATTCTGGAGCACGGAAAACGAACGGCAAAAGTGCAGACCGCGCAGCCGCACGGCCTTTTTCTCTGGAAGGTTTTTTATTAAGGATTCCAATCTTTGGAATTGATTCATCAAGCGAAAAGGAAGCGTCATGAAAAAAGCAACATTCTTAGTATTCACTCTTCTGCTCGTTGCGGGGTCGGTTGTTGCCGATGTTCGGATGGGCACCTTGTTTTCAGATGGCATGGTGATTCAGCGCGATACGCTGGCGCCGGTTTGGGGCTGGGCGGAACCCGGGGAGAAAATTGAAGTGTCCACCTCCTGGGGCGCGAAATCTGCGGCGAAGGCCGGCGCGGATGGGGCCTGGCAGGTGTTGCTCAAAACGCCGGCGGCGGGGCTCGGGCATACGATCACGGTGGCGGGAGCGAACAGCATCACGGTTGAGGATGTGGCGTCGGGCGATGTATGGCTCTGCGGCGGCCAGTCGAATATGGACTTTAACATGCAGGGCATTTCCAGGAATGCCCGCGAGCCGGAATATCAGCCGGTGGCCGACTATGTACGCACCGAGATGCAGTCGGCTCGCGATCCGATGCTGCGGCATATTGAAGTGAAGCAGACGACTTCGCCGTTTGAAAAGAAATATGACTTTACCGGCCAGTGGGTTTCAGTTTCACCGGAGACGAATCCGAACATTACCTGCACAGGCTATTTTTTCGGGCGCGAACTGCGCAAGAATTTGCCGGATGTGCCGATCGGATTGCTGGAATGTGCGTGGGGCGGAACCCGTGTACAGCCCTGGATTTCAAAAGCAACCTATCTGGCCGATCCGGAAAAGGCGGCCTATTTCAAAGGCGAACAGGAGGCATTGAAAATGCGTTTGGAAGCCTGGAGTGCGGAGGAGGCTAAGGATCAGTATGAAGCGGCGCTGGCAAAATGGACTGCCGCCGGAAAAAAAGGATCGAAGCCTCGGATGAAGGCCGATCCTTCCAACGATAAACAACACCCGGCCACCCTGCACAACGGTATGGTTTCGGCGGTGGTGCCTTTTGCCATGAAGGGCGTCATCTGGTATCAGGGGGAATCTAATGCCGGTTACATGAGGGCGGAATACCAGGACTATTTCAGCACACTCATCCGCAGTTGGCGGACAGAATGGAACCGGGGCGATTTCCCGTTCTATTACGTCCAGCTCGCAGCCTATAAAGCACCGAATGATGAGCCGCTTGATGACAATGGCTGGGCTGAGATTTGCGATCAGCAGCGCCGCTGCCTGAAACAGCCAAACACGGGCATGGCCGTCACGACCGATATCGGGGAAGCGAAGGATATTCATCCGCGCAACAAAGTGGATGTCGGCCGGCGGCTGGCATTCTGGGCGCTGGAAAAGGATTATAATATAGACCTTCCGGCGCACAGCGGCCCGCTTTACCAGAGCCATTCTGTCGAGGGAAATAAATTCCTGATCACCTTCAGCGAAACGGGGTCCGGCCTGATGGTCGGCGATAAACACGGACTGGATGCAACAGTTGCAGTGGATGAACCGCTTGCGCGTTTCCAGATTACCGGCAGTGATCGCAATTGGAAATGGGCCGATGTAAAAATTGTTTCAGAAAACAGCATCGAGGTTTCGCATCCGGACATCTCATCGCCCATCGCCGTGCGCTACGCCTGGTCCGAAAATCCCGCCGGCGCCAACCTCTACAACAAAGAAGGCCTCCCCGCCTCGATGTTCACTACGGAGTAGAGGGAGGGAGTACAGCCGGAACTTAGCGAGCTTGCGAGCGTAGGTCCGGCTTCTTCGGCGCACCGTATTTGGTGGAGAGCCGAAGCGCGGAAAAAGAAAAACCCCGCTCTCATTGCTGAAAGCGGGGTTTTAAATGGTGATCCGGCTGGGGCTCGAACCCAGGACCCTTTGATTAAAAGTCAAATGCTCTACCGACTGAGCTACCGGACCAAAAGTGGTCTTTTCAACGAGTGACCGCTGAGGTCTTTCCCGTGAAAGGAGCGCATGTTCTATAGAAAGATATTAGCGGACGCAAGCGATAAATATTTGTTTTCTTTTGTTTTCCATTTTCGGGCGTATTTCTTATGATGCGTGTATGCCGAGCCAAGTACAACGAAAGGGGGGCGGGATGAAGATCGTAGGATTGATTCTAGGGGGAGGTGCAGGGACTCGCCTGCAGCCATTAACAGCAGAGCGTTCAAAGCCAGCAGTTCCGATTGCCGGGAAATACCGCCTGGTGGATATTCCGATCAGCAACTGCATTAACAGCGGTATTCGTAATATTTTCCTGCTGACGCAGTTTAACAGCGTCTCTTTGCATCAGCATATTGGAATGGTTTATCGGTTTGATCAGTTCAGTGGTGGTCACGTGCGTATTCTGGCCGCCGAACAGACGCCGGACTCGGCAGGGTGGTTCCAGGGGACGGCGGATGCCGTGCGGCGTTCTATGCGCTATTTAAAGGACATAAATCCCGATTTGGTGGTGATTCTTTCCGGGGATCAGCTTTACCGAATGGATCTGCAGGAAGTGATTGATGAGCATATTGCGCGGGGCGCGGACCTGACCATCAGCACCAAACCGGTTCCCCGCGAGGAGGCACAGTCGCTGGGGATTATGCAGGTTGACAAAGCCGGTCGGATTATCAGCTTTGCGGAGAAACCGGGCGACACTGAAAAACTGGACCAATTGAAGGCACCGCGCGATGACGACACCTATCTTGCGAGCATGGGCATTTATGTTTTCAATATGGATGTTATGAAGAAGCTTTTATGTGATTCCGATGAAAGCGATTTCGGCAAACATATTATTCCCGGAGCCATCGATGCATATAAAGTCTATAGCTATATCTTTGAAGACTATTGGGAAGATATCGGTACGATCCGCTCGTTCTGGGCGGCGAATCTAGCGCTGACTGATGGATTGCCGCAGTTTTCGTTCTATGACATGAGCAAGGTAATCTATACGCGGATGCGTTATCTGCCCCCATCAAAAATAAACCATTGCAATCTCAGCCGTTGCCTGCTCTCCGACGGCTGCATTATTTCCGGGGAACGGATTGACCATGCCGTGATCGGTTTGCGGGCACTGGTAGGTGAGGGGTCCTTGGTCGAGGATTCCATTATTATGGGATCCGACTATTATGAGCACGGCGAAGTGGACGATCCATCCGGGATTCCTATGGGCATCGGGAAAAACTGCGTGGTAAAAAATGCCATTATCGACAAAAATGTACGTATCGGTGATGGCGTCGTGATTTCGCCGGAAGGAAAGCCGAATGAT
Source organism: Pontiellaceae bacterium B1224 (assembly GCA_029432815.1). Taxonomy (GTDB): domain Bacteria; phylum Verrucomicrobiota; class Kiritimatiellia; order Kiritimatiellales; family Pontiellaceae; genus Pontiella. The sequence continues at coordinate 23,216 of JAROBA010000036.1, forward strand.
GAGCAGACGGAGCTTTATTGGATGTGCGAAGGCATCATCGTGATTCCGAAGAATACAGTGATTCCGTCCGGGACGGTGCTTTAACCACGATTGACATCAAAACGCAGATGGCATTGCCGAAGAATTATCTGCTACGACGGGCGGAATGGGAACGACTGTAGAAGCGACGACATTATGGGATCTTTTTTGGGAGCCCTCGCTGACATTGCATTTACCCCATTTTGCTCTGTTTCTTATCGTAGCGTTTATCCTCGAACTGATTGTATCGAGAAAAAAGGTATGCCTGTACTGTACGGTGCCCACCGTGATTTTTCTGTTACTGACGGGAATTGGAGGAATTGTCGCGATTACACTGATGCTGTCAGCGCATATTTACATCGGTACTCGCGCAATTATGCCCATCTGGTATTACCCGGTAACGGTCGCATTTATTTTTGTTGCAATTGTCTTTTTTATGAAAGGGGCAAAAAGTTTGCTGAAGGAACGGTTGATTTATAATTGCAGTATCAGATGCCTGATCTTCGTGATTACCGTTTATTTTTCCATCGTGACTCTCACAACTCCAATAAAAGTGAATGCTTCTATTGAAGCATGGGAAACAACAGAACAAGCTCCTTAGACTTGGAACGGGGATGCCTTTGCCGAGACAAAATAGAATTCTCTCATTTTATCCGGCGTACCGGTGGTTGGAAAATCGGGACTTGCGCTGGGATGGCAGTTGGGGTACTTTCCTGCACTTTAAACCGCACGGCAACACATCGCCATCGCTGTAAACTCCATATATCCTTACAGCCCGGAACGACGGTGTATGTGCATGGAAAAATGAAAAAACAACACAAAGGAAGTAACTATGGGTTTATTCAACCTGTTCAAGCCAGCGCGCACCGTGCTGGTTATCGACGCCATATCCCTCAACGAATCCGCAGGATTGAAGGGGAAAATTCCCCCGCGTAACCAGTTGCAGATGCTTCGCCGTCTGGCCCGTTTTGCGCAACGGGAAAAACTCGAAGTCATTGCAGTGTTGAGCGGAAACCCGCTGAATAAAGCACCGGCTGGAAAAAAATTCGAAGAAGTTCTGGTGCTCTATAGCAAATCGATGGATGACCACGGAAAATTCCTCGTTAAGACCACCCTGTCTAAAGGGGCCGGAGCCGTGATGGTTTCCGGTAATGCTGCAGTTGAAAAAATGGCAGGAGACAGCGTGAAGAAGATGCGCATCAGCACGTTCCGCAAAGCTTTTGATGTCGGTGGAGATGGCGAGGGCGGCAACGACCGTTCCCCCGATGGCAACAACCGTTCCCGGGGCAATCGTCCGCCGCGTCGTCGCACGCAAAAACAGAACAAGGGCGATAACGGCAACAACGGAAAGAATAATAACAAAAACGAGCCGAAGCAGGAGCGCAGGTCTAAAGAAAATTCCGAGGCCGACGCGATAAACGAGCTGATCGACCTCGTCGATTAATCACGTTACCACGGAGGCACGGAGACACAGAGAGAATCAGGAACTCCGAGCCTCAGTGTCTCAGTGGTTGAAGAATGCAGTCTGAACGGTTTATTTTCTGCGACATCGACGGCACATTGCTCTATGCCAAAGGATCAGGCCGCCCCGCATTTGCGGCGGCCTTTTTCGATGCATTCGGCATCGAGATCCAAATGGATCACATAAATTTTGCCGGTGCCACGGATATCGGAGTGCTGGAGCAGCTCGCTTGTGAAAATGAGGTCGTGCTTACTCCGCAGCATGCCGCAGTCTTCTTCGAACGCTTGCCGGTTTATCTCGAAGAAAATATGACGCGCTGGCCCCCGCTGGTTTTTCCAGGGGTTGGAACTTTTCTGGAGCGGGTTTCCAAACATTGGAAACTCGGTCTCGTTTCCGGGAATATGCGTAAAACAGCCTACCTAAAGCTGAAGCACGGCGGAATTCGGGAATATTTCACGGATATCGGCGGATTCGGCGACGATGACGGGGACCGCAATAAAATGGCGGCGCTGGCATTACAGCGGGCGGGCAATCCCGAAGGATCCTTCCTGCTGGGAGATACCCCGTCGGATATCGAAGCCGCCCGGGTCAACGGGATGGTTTCAGTGGCGGTCTGCAACGGGCAGTTTACACGGGCGGCGCTGGAAGCTGAACGACCGGATATGATCGTCGATTCATTTGAAGATGCTGACCACCTTTTCCAGGCATTGGAAGTATGAGTGCCTGTTTTGAGGACCTGACACCCGATCGAATTCTCGATGCCATTGAGGATGGCATGGAGTGTCGGCTCACGGGGCTGACATCCCCGCTTCCCAGTTACATCAACCGCGTTTATGAACTGCAATCGGTGGCGGGCGAAAAGCTTATTGCCAAATTTTACCGTCCCGGCCGCTGGAAACGGGCTGCTCTGCAGGACGAACATGATTTTGTGCTCGATTGTGCCGCAGAGGAAATCCCGGTGGTGGCTCCGCTCGCTTTGGCGAATGGCGGAACCATCGGCAGCTATGAAGGCATTCTTTATTCGGTTTTTCCAAAAAAGTCCGGGCGTGAAATGGAACTGTGCGACGACGAGGGCTGGCTGCGTCTGGGGCGTCTGGTCGGGCGGATTCATCAGGCCGGTTGGCAGCGCGATGCGGAGAACCGCCTCACCATGCATCCGGAAACCACCACAATTCCAGAGATTGGAATGCTGCTCGATGGCGGTTTCATGTCGAAGCACCAGGCGGGCCGGTTTAAAGAGGTGACCAACCGGATCGTGGAAATTGCCCTGCGCGAGTTTGAAGGTGTGGAGCTGCAGCGGATTCATGGCGACTGCCACCGCGCCAATATTCTGGAACGACCCGATGACGGCCTGATGGTTATCGATTTTGACGATATGGTAATGGGGCCGGCGGTGCAGGATATCTGGCTGCTGTTGCCGGGCCATGCCAACGACACACCGCGAGAGATCGATCTGATTCTCGAGGGGTATGAGCAGTTTATGGAATTCGACGACCGGCAGCTCCGGCTGATTGAAATCCTGCGCGCGATGCGCATTATCTATTTTCTCTCCTGGTGCAGCACCCAGCTGGATGACTTTAAGTTTCAGTCCAACTTCCCGGACTGGGGCAGTGAGATGTTCTGGCAACGCGAGGTTGCTGACCTTGAGCATCAATATCACGCAATTTTGAATGACAAACGATTGAACGGAGGAGCTTTTAATGAGTATTAGCAGAACGGTAAATATTTCATGTCCTTCCTGTGGGAAGCAGCAGGATGTGCGGCTTTATGACGCGATTAATGTGGATACAGACCCCGAGTTGAAAGATGCGCTTATGCAGAATCAGTTGAACCGGGTCACCTGTGTTGATTGCGATCTGAGCTTTCGGGTGGATAAGCCGGTACTTTATACGGATCCCAAGCTCGAAATTCTGATTCACTGGGTTCCGGAGAGCGATGGAATGGATCGGGAAGCCATACTCGAAGAGTTCGAGCAGTCACTTGAGCGGATGAACGAAATGATGCCGGACAATCAGGAGCTTCCGGCCGTTCGGCTGGTGATGTCGCGGGTTGAGCTCGTTGAATTGATTTTCATGCTGGAAGCGGGGTTAAATCAGCGTGTGGTTGAATATGTGAAATACAGTGTCTATACGCGCAACCCGGAAAAGCTGGATCCGCATCGGTTTCGCCTTCTGCTGAACGTGCAGGATTCAACCGAAGAAGAGTTCTGCTTTGTGATGCAGGATGCCATCAGCCAGGAGCTGGGCGAAGTGCTGCGTTATGGCCGCTCAGCCTACGATTCGATGATTGAGCTGTATAAAGAGAATCCGGATGAATTTACGGAAATGTTCCCGGGTCCCTGCATCAGTGCCCGCAACCTCCTGCTTGAAGACGAAGAGGATGAAGTCTGATCTTCTTCTAATGCGACCGTCCGGTTTTCCATTCCTGGAAACAAAAACACCCCGCTGAAAAACGGGGTGTTTGCTTTTCCAATGATTGGAAAATTTATTTCAGTTTCGCATTCACCACGTTGAGGTTCTGCTCCGCGAGCTGGGCCCAGCCGCTTTCCGGGTAGAAGGCCATAACGTCTTCATAGACCAGTTTGGCTTCCGCATAACTGCTCATGCTTTCCAGGCAGCGGGCCTTGCCAAGCAGGGCAACCGGTGCAAGATGGGAATTCTCATGGTTCGCTTTGAATTCGCCGTAGGCCGCCGCTGCTTCAGCATATTGTCCCATCGCTTCCTGGCAGGTGATTTCATTATATGCAGCCTGAACCGCCATATCATGCTTTGGATATTTTTTAAGGAATTGCCCGTATAATTCAGCTGCTTCTGCCACATTAGCCGCGTTGAATTCTTCCTGAGCGAGTCCCATGAGTGCCAACGGGGCAGAAGGGGTCTTACCGTAGTTATCCAGAATATTCTGATAATCCTGCGCCGACTGCGCCACCATCAGATCGGAATCAGCCTGAGCTTCTTTTTTCAACCGTCCACTGCGGACCAGGCTGTTTCCAAGGAAGAGGATACAAATGACGACTATGCCGATGGCAGCTGGTTTTACATACTTATTGATGAATTTCAGGACTTCCTTCACTTCAGCCTGTTCCACCCTGTCGTGGCGTTGTTTGACTGCTTCTGCGTGGTTGGCCGGTTTTTTCTTTTTGGGGGCCTGCTTGGCCGGAACCTCGGTTACCACAGGCGGTACGTCAGCAACGACCTTCTGATCAACAACGGTTTCCTCTTCTTTAGTTTCTTCAACAACCGGTTCAGGCTCGGCAGCAGGGACGACCTCTTCGATGACTTCCTCGACAATAACCTCTTCCGCAACTGTTTCTTCAACAACGGGCTCTGGGGCAGGTTCCTCTACGGCCGGGACCACTTCCTTTGCCGTAGTATCTTCTTTTTTCTTGTTGAGGCTGTTGAGCAGTTCTTCGTGACCGCTCAGAAAATCCTGTTGATCTTTTTTCTCTTCACTCATGGTTCTCTCCCCGAAGGTTCAAAATTAGTAAGGCGAATTTTCCGCTTTATGCGGTTGCAATTCAAGGTTTGTTTGATTCGTACAGGGCGATAATTTCCTGTGCCGTCGGAACCGGGGACGGGCGTCCGCTGGTATCGATTTTATGCTGAATCGATTCGTAGAGATGTTTGCGGGAGGCCAGGATATCGAGAATCGCCTGTTCTTTATCCCCAGCCAGCAGGGGACGGGCATTGTCGTGTTTCACGCGGTCCAGCACGGTTTTAGCATCGGCCAGCAGGCAGACCACCAATCCGGTCTTTTCAAAATTGTCGATATTTTCAGGATTCAGCACAATGCCGCCGCCGGTGGAAATAATATTTCCTTCGGTTTCGGAAAGTTCCTTCGCCAGCTCGTGTTCCATGGTCCGGAAGTATGGTTCCCCATCTTCGGCAAAGATTTCATTAATCGGTTTTCCCGCCCGCTCAACAAGGATGGCATCCATATCAAGCAAAGGCATACCGGTTTGTTCGGCAATCAGTTTGCCAACCGTGGTCTTGCCGCTGCCCATGAATCCAACCAGAACAATATTTTTCATAATAAACTCCTGTCTAAAGTCAGTTGGTCGAAGGTCTCAAGGGACTTTTGACGTTTGGACCTTTGAGTTTCGACCGATCATCGGCGCCCCGCCGCATCCATATACAGAAAAAACGCCCCGAATGGAGCGTTTTTTCAAACATCGGAAAATCGTTTCCTATGCACCAGTTTCCTGGATTGCTGCGCGAATCTGCTTGGTGTTCATGTGCTTCAGCTGATCATCTGTAAAGCCGGCACCAACCAGGCGTTTCTTCTGCTGCATCAAGCGCTGACGCTTCAAACGCGGTTTCTTAACCGGACGACGCAGCGGCTTTTTTCGCATTGCTCTTCTAATTCTCATGGCAAACCTCTTCCAATTCGTTTTTGTAAAAAATCAGGCGAGGAACCTACACAGCGGCAGATTATCGCGCAACCCTTATCTGGCTAAAATTTAAGGCATCTTTTTTGCGGTTCAGGCCTCTTTTTTCGGATAATCCAGATTCAGCAGTTCTGCCGGGCAGTTTCCGGCCTCGTTCCAATGGTTGGAATCGAGCGAAATAGTAACCACGGAACAGGTCGGCAGGTTCTGAAATTGAGCATCCACCAACCCTTCCGCCAGCCAGGTCATGGAGGGATTATGGCCCACCAACATGACTGAACCATGCGAATCATCCAGCAATTGGATCAATTCAAGCAGGGTTTCAGTGGACGCTTCGTAGATACGCTTCTGCATATAAATTGAATTTTCCGGAATGCCGAGTTCTGCATTCAGCAGGTTGAGCGTTTCCACCGCGCGCCGTGCCGGGCTGCAAAGCACAACATCCGGCATCACTCCCTTTGCTTTAAACCGCCGACCCGTTTCAGGGGCATCGCGCTGGCCACGATCGTTAAGCGGTCGGTCGAAATCGGAATAACTGGGGTTCACCCAGCTCGATTTAGCGTGGCGGACAAGATAAAGCGTTTTAGGCATCGGTATCTCCAAATTTAAAGCTGTTGGGAAGCAGTTTGCCCAGAGTAATGGTGTCGTGGCCATCGCTTCGGGCCACGTACACCGGAAAATCCTGCTGGAAAAATTCAACCATCACCTGCCGGCAGGCCCCGCAGGGGTAGGGCGTCGAATCGCCCGATGCGGCAATCGCCATAGCCGCAAACTCCCGCTGCCCCGCAGCAATGGCCGAAAAGATGGCGGTGCGTTCGGCGCAGTTTGTCAGGCCATAGGAGGCATTTTCCACGTTGCAGCCTTTGAACACGGTTCCGTCGGCACACAGCAGGGCGGCACCCACCCGATATTCAGAATAGGGTGCATGCGCATGTTCCAATGCCTGGAACGCAGCTTCAATCAGTTCATTCGGGTTCATATCTTTTTCCTAATTGTTAGGGCAGAAATATTGACGGCAGAAATATGGAACTTATTTGGTGATGGTTTCAAGGGCAATGAGTCCACGGGATATGTTGATCCATTGAATTGTTTTAAGTGGTGTCTTGGCTAGAAACTGACAGAGATCCTTTCGATAAATATCCGTGTTGTTTTCAAATGTTGTAAGCTTCAAAGCTGTACTTGGTGAACAAAGGAGAACTGGTTGAGTTGCTACCACGTTTCCGTTTAAGAGTACATCGACTTCGTTATTGATAAGGTTTTGGTCAGCAATTAAGTGAATGAGAGCTTCCTCATACAGGGATCGCTCCAATCCGGTTCCCCAATCCCGGATGAGCTCAATCAACAATGATTTTTCCGTTGATTCGAACCCAATTGAAGAATGCCATCCAGAATCCTGAATGTTAAATAATTGACGCTCTTCGAGTGTTTGTGTGGCATTTATAAATTCATGTTGAACCATTTCAGGTCGGAGGTTCACTAGTTTTCCATGCTTGAGTTCTGTCAGTAATAAATAATTCAGAAGTTGACTGCGATGGCGCTGATGAAGGGTATCAACGGCCTTAAGCTCAAGTACTGCACCCGATGAAGCCAGAACGTCCATAAAATAGGATTTATGGAAATCTCTGAATGACACCTTTATTTCTACTTCTGTCTCAATGTTATCCATTCGGGATTTCAATGTGTTCTTATAAACTATTTCATCAAATAGACGACCCAGTTCCCGGTGCAAAGCAAAGATTTCAGCCATAACCTCATACGAGACCTTCGAAAACTCTGCTTGCGAAAGTTCTGAGAGTTGAGCATCTACCGAAACAGGCACTTTATTCTCCATCCATTTTTCTGCCGTACATATTTCTGCCCTAGATTTCTTTTACGAGTTTGTGGAGAAAGTTGGTGATGGTGGATTTCATGCGGGGCATGGCTTCGGCGGCGGTTTGGTTGACGTCTTCGTGGGTGAGGGGGACGGGGCTGATGCCGGCCGCCCAGTTGCAGACGCAGGAGAGCCCGGCCACCTGCAGGCCCATCGCATTGGCTACCATTGCTTCGGGAGCGGTCGACATGCCGACGGCATCGGCGCCCATGGAACGGTATTGATGAATTTCGGCCGGTGTTTCAAACGTCGGGCCCATCGTGGCAAGATAAACCCCTTCGGCATCGGCTCCGGAATTCAGCAGCATTTCGCGCAGCGGTTTTCGATAGATTTCGGATTGATCGGGGAAGCGGGTTCCAAGGGCTGGAATATGCGGGCCGATCAGCGGGTTGGAACCAAGCATATTAATGTGGTCGGAAATAGCCATCAGCGAGCCGGGTTTCAGATCATCACGGATCCCGCCGGAAGCGTTGGTGAGCAGAACTGTATCGGCGCCCATAGCTTTGAGCAGATAAACCGGGAGAATGACCGGCGTCCACCCTTCGCCCTCATACCAATGGCGGCGGCCCTGAAAAATGAAGACCTCCATGCCGTCGACTTCTGCTAATAGCAGTTTTCCGGCATGGCCCATTACGCCGGTTTTTCCAAAGCCTGGAAGTTCCGTGTAGGGGAGTTCCAATCCCTGGAAATCTTTCACCGCCTCGCCCCAGCCCGAGCCGAGGATTAGACCGGCTTTGGGTTTGGCATTCGGCCAGATGGATTTCAGCGCATTGGCGGCGGCATCGAGAACGGTCGGATCAATCAGTGTGCTCATGCATGAAACTTAGGAACAAGTGGCATCGGGTTCAACCTTTTGATAGCGTGAATCGCATGAACCGATTTGTGAATATACTGCTCATCAGCCTGCTCGTGGTGAGCGTCCGGGCTGAAACGCTTCATTACACCACCGTGCAAAAGCAGTGGGGGCTGGCCACATCAGCCATTCTCACGAAGCGGAATCATGAGGACTTCTACTCTCTGATGGGCGACCCGCCGGTGCCGCGCGCCATTGAGCAGCAGCAAAACTCGCTACGCCGATGGTGGGGCATCTCCGACCGGAAATCGCTGATCAAGAAAATGAAATGGGTGCGCGATGAGGGGCACCGGGCGGAGTTCGATCAGATTCTGGCCGATCGTGAAAAGGCGGAATGGCTTGTTGTGCTGCGCGATCGGTTGTCGCTGAAAGACCGGGCCTACGACTATGACTATCGCCGAACTTTTGTGGAAGAGCATGCCGACGAGCTGGAAGGTAAATCGCTGTTGGCCTGGGATCTGGCCCGTCTGGTTTCGCTGGCCCGCTGGGGCGTGCTTTGCGGATATATGGAAGCAGAGGAGGCGTGGGAATGGATCATGCCGGCCGCGCTTGCATTGCAGGAAACGTACGACTCGTGGGAGGATCTGGCGGAAAATTATATGCTTGGGCGAGCATTCTGGTCGGAATATTACACCTTTGAAAGCGGCCATAAATATAAGCAGGCGATTTATTGGAACCTGAAGAATGAATGCAGCCCGTGGAATCGAATGGATTGGGGGACGGATCTGACCGGAAGCGCTGACCTGCAGCCCGAAGATGGTGAACTGCCGGCAGCGTCGGATTATTTCGTTGCGACGCAGTATGATTGGGGAGGCCAGCCGCAGAAGGCAATCGACCTGTTGCTGCAGGTGAAGGACGAGAGCGATGATTATTACCGGGCGCTGGCTTATAATCGATTGGGAAATATCTATGAACATGGCCGCGTCGGGATCGCGATGAATTGGCGTAAAGCAGTTGAGTATTATGCGGCCGGCGCAGAACTGGGAAATGCGGACTGCCTGTTCGAGATTGGCAATGCGCACTACCAGGGAAATGGGCGCGCGAAAGATTTCAACAAAGCGATGGAATACCTGCAGGCGGCGGCGGAAGCCGGAAATGTGGGTGCACTGACCAGTATGGGCTTGCTCTATGCCGATGGCGATGGGGTTGAAAAGGATTTGAAAAAAGCGGCGGAATTATATGCAGAAGCAACGCGGTGGGGTGCGACATATTCTGAAAATAATATGGCCGCGATGATGTTTGAAAATCCTGAAATCTGGGAGCCCGAGGAGGCGGTTGAGCTGGCATACAATGCCATTTATAAACGGGAGTGCAACTCGCACTACGACACGCTGGTGAAGGTGCTGATTAAAGCCAAATACTGGAACGACGCCTGGTTGGAACTCAACGACTGGGAGCAATACGATATGCGCCAACGCGATAATTACGACCCGCTCGACCTTCCGAAAAAATTCAAAGTTTTCCGCAACGTAATTCAGAAAGGCCGATTGAAGTCCGAAGCTTGATTCAACGTCGTTTCCAAAGGTTGGATAAAGGTTATTGGTGGCGGACGATTTCCGCTTCGACCATGTAGATGACATCTTCGGCAATGTTGGAGGCGTGGTCGCCGATGCGTTCGAGTCGGTGGGTGATGGCCAGCAGGGTGATCAGCGATTCGGCATGTTCGGGTTCGCGTTTCAACGCTTCCACGATTTCATCTTTCATCTCCGATTTCATGGCATCAATTTCCAGGTCGTCCGTGATGACTTCGCGGGCCAGGTAGGAATCGATATTGATGAGGCAATCCAGACTCTTGCGGACGATCGTTTTCACCAGATAGGTCATCTGATGCAGATCGAGCGGAATTTTCGGTTTGGCGGACTGATTAATCAGAATCCCGTTCTTAGCAATGTCTGCGGCGAGGTCGCCGATGCGTTCGAGGTCGCTGGTCATTTTCATGACGGCAATAATGAAGCGCAGATCGATGGCAACCGGTTGATAGAGGGCCAGTGCTTTCAGGCATTCCTCTTCCACTTCGATTTCCAGATCATCCACCCGCGCATCATTAGCCATGACCTTTTTGGCCAGCTCAATATCACTTTCCTGAAAGGATTTAACGGCCAGTTCGAGGTTTTCGTCCACCCGTGCGCTCAGCGAATAGATCAGCTTTTTCAGGCGTTCGAGTTCTTTTTCCAAATGTTTTGCCATAGGTCTCCTCCGGAGACTGATTCGTGAGGCGTGACTATGTTGAATCACGTTTCACTCATCAGTCCTCTCTATCCAAATCTTCCGGTAATATAATTTTCAGTCTGCGGGTTTTCAGGGTTGGTGAACAGTTGCTTGGTTTTTCCGAACTCTACCAAGACGCCTTCATACATAAAAGCGGTAAGATCGGAGACGCGGGCAGCCTGCTGCATATTATGGGTCACGATGATGATGGTGTACTGTTTGCGGAGTTCGCCGATCAGGTCTTCGATTTTGGCGGTGGCTTTCGGGTCGAGCGCGGAGGTCGGTTCGTCCATCAGCAGAATTTCCGGTTTAATGGCCAGAGCACGGGCGATGCAGAGGCGCTGCTGCTGACCGCCGGACATACCGAGGGCATTGGCCTGGAGTCGGTCTTTCACTTCGTCCCAGATGGCAGCGTTACGCAGGCTCTCTTCAACAATCTCTGCCAGTTTCTGTTTGTTTTTGATGCCCTGCAGCCGCGGTCCATACGCCACGTTGTCGAAAATGGATTTGGGGAAGACATTCGGTTTCTGGAAAACCATGCCGACGCGGGCACGCAGTGTGACCACATCGATGTTCTTTGCGTAGATGTTGTGCCCGTCAAAAATCATTTCTCCGGTGGCGCTGGTGGAAGGAATGAGATCGTTCATACGGTTGATGGAACGCAGCAACGTGCTCTTACCGCAGCCGCTCGGCCCGATCATGGCGGTGACCTTCTGCTTCGGAATCTTCATGCTGACTTTGCGGACGGCTTCAAAGTCGCCATAGAACAGGGAAAAGTCTTTCGCCTCGATATGTGTTTTGCGCGGCTTTTTATCGTCACTGCGCTCGGCAAACGTATCGATTTTTTTCATCGTGATTTCTTCAGTCATAAATTTTCTCCGTATTACGTACTGCGCAATACTTTTCCTTCGTAATTCCTAGTTCAACATCCTGTGGTTCATTAACCTCTCAGCTTTTTGGAAATACGTGCACGCATCAGGATGGCGCCGAGGTTCAGCAGCAGCACAATGGCTACGAGGGTGAACACCATGCCGTATTGCACGTGTCGGATTTCATCAACCGCTTCATGTTCGGTACACAGGTTGTAAATATTCCAGGGCAGGGCCGGGGTGGGCTGGCTCAGGGTTTGCCAGAGTTTAAGCGGTGCACCAACGCTTACCGCGGCGGTAAAGATGATGGGGGCTGTTTCGCCGGCCGCGCGTCCCATACTGATGACGATGCCGGTGAGAATACCCGGCAGTGCGGCTGGAAGAATGACGGTGAGCACGGTATGCCACCGGCTGGCACCCAGGCCGAGTGAAGCTTCTTTATAAGCGCGCGGAACGGCAAGGATGGCTTCTTCCGAAGATCGGATGATGGTTGGCAGAATCAGTAGGGAAAGGGTCAACGATCCGGCCAACACACTCTTGGAGTCGGACACCTGAATCGTATTCAAAAAGAAGGCCAGACCGAATAGACCGAAAACAATGCTCGGAACGCCGGCCAGTGTACTGATGCAGATTCGGATGAAGCTGATGATGCGGCCTTCCTTGGCATATTCACAAAGGTAGATCGCGGCAATCACCCCCATGGGAATGGCAAAAATCATGGCGCCGATCGTGAGGTAAATCGTACCGAGCACTTCCGGCCAGATGCCCCCGAAGATGTGGGAGTCTTTCGACTTGTCGGTAATAAACTGCCAGTAAAACGTCCTTCTGGGCTGCATCATCTCACTGATGTTTTCCTCCAGATAGGGGAAAAAGGACTCCATTTCGGTTCCGATAAATTGATCGATACGCGGTTTTTCAATCAGGATGCCCATGGCATCGGCGTTGGAATAATCCCACTCTTCGGTATAGAGCACTTCATGCAGTTTCACCAATGTGCGATCCCAGCGGGTTTGCCCGTATTGCTGGCGCAGGAGAACCGGGGTGCGTTGGCCCGGCATGGGGCCGAATAATTCCTGCAGTGCATCAATCACGGATTCCAACGGCTCGGTACGCGATTCCTTCAGCTCGCTGATCTGGGTTTTCAGAGCCTTGGCTTCGTCTTTAAGGCGGTCTTCCTCGGCCTCGAGCTTTTCAGCTTCTTCTGTCTGGCCTTCTCTTTTCAATACACGGGCTTCGGCTTTCAATTCTTTAGCCCGTTCCTTTTTCGCATCCATTTCGGTTTCGATGCTGGAAACGCGCTGTTCCGTCCCCGCTTCAAAATCAGTCAGCATGTCGTAAATCGGAGCGCGGGCCGCAACGACTTCGGCATAGTCCTTGTTAAACTTTTCGGCATTCCCGCGATGGAATTGCTCCAGCATGACCCGACGGTGTTCAATGGTTCCCTTGAATACAAAGGCCTTTGAACCGCGCCACACGATTGGAGTAAGGATCAGCAACAGGGCGATTGCCATGACGGCAATCGAAATCAGACCGAGGCCGGAAAAGGCTTTATCGAGTAGTTTACGGGTTTCTAAGCGCATCAGATTATTTTCCGAGTTTCTTACGCGAGCGTTTTACAATGATTTCGCTGACAAGGTTCATGATGAACGAGAAGGCGAGCAGACAGAACGCCATGGCAAAAAGTACGTGAAAGCGGGAGGAGCCGGTCACGTGGTCGGCCTCTCCCATATCCCCGGCGATGGTGGCAGTCAGCGTGCGGACGGGTTGCAGCATATTGTACCAGGGGTCCGGAATGCGCGATGCATTCCCCGATGCCATCCAGACCACCATCGTTTCGCCGATGGCGCGCATCACGCCCAGAATGACGGCCGCCAGAATGCCGCTGATTGAAGCGGGAATGATGGTTTTTATAATGGTCTCGGCGCGGGTTGCTCCCAATGCATAGGAGCCTTCACGAAGCTCGCGGCCGGCGGCCTGCAGAGCATCTTCCGAAACACTGACCACCGTCGGCAGCGCCATGATGCCGAGAATGATGGAGACGTTCAGCGCATTGGTGCCCGAGCTGATTTCTACACCGCTGAGTTGGGCGGAAAGGCGATAGAGGAAAATAAATGCCGCAATTCCAAGGATTGGAAAAATGATTGCCCCGGCCGTTTTGGGATTCATTTTATCACGAAGCTTATCGGTGATGAGGTCGCCCATAACAACCACGAGCAGCGCAATGAGCGGCCCCAGTACAATCCAGACGCCGGCGGAAAGAATGGCACCGCCATGGTTTTGAAGCAGGGGAGCAAAAACAACCAGCGCAAAGAAGCCGTAGGCCACGGAGGGGATCGCGGCGAGCACTTCAATGACTGGTTTCACAATCTGTCTGACATTAAAGGGGAGCAAATCGCTGAGGCAGACCGATGCAGCGATTCCCAATGGAACAGCAACCACCACGGCGCCGAGTGTTACCAACCCGGTTCCAACAAAAATCGGCAATGCGCCGAACTCGGCCGGCGAACCGGAAGGGTACCAGCGTGCGGTGGTGAAAAATTCCTTAAACCCTTCGGCTTTAAAAAACGGAAGGGCATCCTTTAAGATGAAGTAAAAGATAAAGAAGACGGTAATGGTGGAAAGCGAGGTGATCAGAAAGAGGATGGATTGCCCGAGCAGACTGCTGATTCGCTGCCGCCGGCTTGCTGCATCGCTCATTATTAGGCTTGTATTAGCTTTTTTACTCATAGACGCATAATTCCTTAAGAACGCGACAAAGAGTGGGTGGGTAATGTTAGTGAAAGATTAGTAGAGAATTAATGTTAGGTGAGCATGAGCTCGGGATGTGATACATGCCCCTGGTTAAAAGGGGCAATGAAATCGCCGCAGGTGGGGTTGAAAATGTCGTGATGATAGAGAAAGTACGCGCGGTCGGATTCTTCAACTGCCCGCAATGATATGCGGGAGCTGGTTCTGAGTTGCACTGGTTTTGGATGCACATGCACATGTGGAAGTTGACAGCCGTCTCTATGCGACCGGTCTTGGAAAATAGAGATGTATGGGGGACACAAAAAAGGCGCAACCCGAAGGATGCGCCTTATTCACACGATTCGGTGATGCTTTCTTAGTAGGCAGTCACCGGAACGAATCCAATTTCTTCCACCATCTCCTGGCCGTCTTCTGTCAGGTGAATAGTCACAAACTGATAGAGCGTGCTTCCAAGCTTCGGATAGCGGTTGGTGTACATGAAGAGCGGGCGGGCAACCGGATATTCGCCGGTCTGTACTGTTTCCGCCGATGGATAGATGCCGTTAACTTTCAGCGCTTTTACCGTTTTGTCAACAAAGCCGAGGCCGGCATAACCGATGGCGGCCGGTGTGGATTGAACGCGCTGACGGATGGCACCGTTGGAACCGACGTATTCACATTTTCCGCCGATTTTTTCCTTATTCATGACGAGTCCGGCGAAGGTTTCGTAGGTGCCGGAGTTGGTGTCGCGGGAAATCGTTACGATTTCTTTGTTCGGACCACCGACTTCACTCCAGTTGCTGATTTCGCCGAGAAAGATTTTGCGAACCTGCTCAACGGTCAGATCCTGAACGGGATTGGACGGGTGAACCAGAATCGGCAGGCCGTCGAGGGCCACCACGTGGGCAACCGGCTGAGCGCCACCATCTGCCGCGGCTTTGAATTCGCTGTCTTTCATCGGGCGGGACATGATGGCCACATCGCACGTGCCGTTCACCATGGCTTTTGCGCCATTGCCGCTGCCGGATTCGGAAACGGTGATGTTTACTTCCGGATTAGCTGCCATGTAATATTCGGCAAAGGCTTTGGCGATGGGGCCCACGGTGGTGGATCCGTCAATAACGATGGTTTCTGAGGCACCGGCAGCTCCGGCAACGGCAACGGCGGCGGCGAATGCAAAAATTTGTTTCTTCATAATTAATACTCCTGATTAGTTGATACAGTTCGTTTGAACTGCGTTAAACATCAACATAACGTGTTAGAGAAACATTAGGGCAGTATTCAGAAGCGGTAAGTTTCACATTTTCCTAACACTGGAAAAAGCGAACGAGATAGACCGCGCAAAGGGTGCTGACTTAAGGAGGGCTTCCATCGAAACGGCGAGGCGACGGGGCGGGCGAGACGCCCGCGATACGTACTGCAGGCATCCTGTCTGCCTCGACAGGCATTTTCACAGCAGGGTCAAACCCGCTTGTGCTTATTCATTTAATCCTGCTTCCGGGCCGAAAACTCATAGTTGCTTTTGCGGGGTTTTGTGGCAAGCGGATTATATTAAACCAAAAAAGTTCCAATGTTTGGAAACATTGGAACGTTGCGAGTGTAGGAAGGGATCGTCTGGGTTCAGGTGCGCTTCCAAACATTGGAAGGGCATCCGGCCGGATGCCCTTTAGTGTGGAATTAGAAGCTCACCATGAGGTCGAGCATCAGGGAGTTGAACTGCTGGCTGAAAGCCGTTGTAGTGCGGGCTGGTGTGCGCTCTGAATAAACATAGGTCAGGCCGGCTGCCAGGTTTTTAGCAAAGTTGTATTTGCCTTTGATGCGGCTTCCTTTAACGCCCGCACCGCCATCGGCAAAGTCGGAATCAGTAAAGGCGCCGGGCGCCGCGTAAAGGCCGAGATCGCGGTAGTCATACTTGGCTTCCCACTTTCCCTTATTGGCATCGCTGAATTTAACGCCTACACAATACCCTGAATCTTCAGTATCGACTTCGCTATTGCTGACCACGTTTCCGTAGAAATTAATGCCGACCGGGCCGACATCTTTCACGCCGAGTTCGAAGAACAGTTCTGTGATTTTATACCCAACCGGGTATAAGGCGACTGCTTTCGCGTTGTCGTATCCATAGTAGGAAACGCCGAACGTTCCTTTGAGTTTGTCGCCGATGGGTTGAATGACTCCTCCTTGAATCTGACCTAAGGAGCAGTCCGTTGATGTGGCCGTTTCAACGACCCGATAATAACCTGCGCTTGTGAAGAGACCGGTGTTTTTCATTTTTCCGGCGTAGGCATAAGCAAAGCCTTCGGGGTTTACATCGGAGTCCCAGATCATATCGGTGGTATTTTGCCACTGCTGTTTCATTTTACCGATGGTTGCTGTGCCGTATTTGGCATCCTCTGGATCAAACGCAATGTAGGCCAATGAGAGGTTGAAGTTCTTTGAATCAAACCCATCGCCAATCGTTACGTTGCCGGAGTTTGCTTTTTCACCGGTGCGCATGCCGATGGCAGCCTTCGTGAAGTTGTTGACGTCGGCATAAACGCCCAGTCGTGCCCGGATGCGCTGGATATTTTTTGTGGTGGAAAGATCGTTCCCGGCTGTGTCCTCGGCTTCAACGTGCTGGAAGCGGTAGCGGACATCTCCCTTGACTCTTACCTTACCTGCCCAGCCGGATTGGCTTTCTTCTTTTTGTTTTTCTTCGAGCGCTTCCAGACGCTTAAGAAGTTCTTCGTTGGTGGGGGGAGTACTGATTTCTTCTGCGGTTATGGTGGACACAGCAGCTGGTGTGTCTTTGCTCGCGCCAAAAGCGGCAGCCGAGAGGGCTAATGAGGCCGCGATGCCAAATATAAATTTCTTATTCATGTTTCATCCTCCATTCAGGTTTTGTTAGGCAAATGGTTTCCCGGTTCCCGGCATTCCCTTTGCCGGCTTAAATTAGGGGCTTTCAGCCCTGTTTTAAGGTTCCAATGTTTGGAAATGATTTTCGCAACATTCAGTTCCTTTTATTAATGTGAGCGTATGATTAGGTTGAAGTGTTAGGGAAATATGAGAAAGAGATTAGGGATTAGTAATTGGTAAGGATTATATTTGCTCTGTTAAGAGGGGGTTTGCAGTGGATTTGGATGAAAATTCCTGCCAGCTGATCTGGATGCCGGTTGAAATATCCCAGCCGCGACAATCGCCTCCGTTAATATTATCTGCCTGACCGATATCATATTCCACTCCGTTTGGCCATTTCCCGTCTATAGCCGTAAAAATATTAGATAGTTCCGTACATGCGTCAAATATGCGAACGAATTATTAGCAGATTATGCGGGGTTTTATGAAAAATAAAAAAAGGCCCCTCTGTTTTAAGAGGAGCCTTGGACGGAATCTATGAATCCGGGCTATTTGTCGCCGCTGACCACCTCGGCAATATTGAGTGCGTGGTCTTTCATACGACGGTAATAGTTGAGGATGTCGGTGAAGGCCAGGCTGAAGAAGGGGGACACCTCTTCGTTCTGGAGGCGTTCCAGATGCTGGCGCCGGAACTCTTTCATCAGGGCGCCGATCGCGGCTCCTTCACTGGTGGCCCAGGATAGCAGGTCGGTCTTTTCTCCTGATTTAACATAGCCGTTTACCTTGTTGATGTATACGGCGATGCGTGTGTGAAGTGCCAGTAGTTTTTCCCGAGCGGGGCCGTCAATCGGCAGGTTCATGTCTTCCAGCTTCTTGATGCCCTTGAGCACATTGGCTGCGTAGTCGCTCAACGATTCATACTCGTCGGCAATACGCATCTGCTTGTGTGCCTTTTTTGTGATTTCCTGGGGAACCTGTCCGGAAACAAGGCTGCTGAGAAAGATAAAGATTTCCTTCTGCACGTTGTCGAGGATTTCTTCCCGGTTGAAAATCTTGCGTTGCAGTTCCGGATCCTGCTTTTCGCTCTCCAGGCAGACCTTCAGCTTGTCCATCATGATCATGACACTCTCTGCCATGAAATCGATCTGCTGCTGCGATTGGATGATGCTAAGCGACGGCGTGTTGAGCATGCGTACATCGAGATAGGTGAGGTGTCCGATTTCCTTGGTGGATTTATCCGGACAAAGTTTGGTGACAAATTTGGCCAGCAGGCCTACGAACGGAAGGAAGATGAGCACGTTGGCCACGTTGAATGTGGTGTGGGTGAGTGCGATGCCGGAAGTGATGATTATGCCGAATTCCTTTTCATCCATATCTTCGATATGGATGTCGAGAGGGTTGAAGCCGGTTCTGGCTGCAATCAGGGCCGCAATTGCAGGGAGGGCCAGAGGAAACAGGGCGACGAACCACGTTGTGCCCAGCACGTTGAAGAAAAAGTGGGCATAGGCCGCGCGCTTCGCCGTTGTGGTGGTGCCGATCGAAGCGAGCAGGGCAGTAACGGTGGTGCCGATGTTTTCACCCATAACCAATGCGGCGGCGGTTGCGTAGTTGATGCTGCCGGTTGCGGCAAGGCCGATCGTAATGCCGAGCGTGGCCGATGAGGATTGCACGACCATGGTCATGATCATCCCGACGAGGGCGCATTTAATCACGTTGAGATAGGAGACGCCTCCGCCCTCAGTCATGACATCGAATGCATGGAACCAGGCTCTGAATTCATCCATGGAACGCAATGGTTTAAATCCGTTTTTCATCAGCTCAAGCCCGAAGAACACCATGCCGATTCCCATGATGGTCATGCCGATATAGCGAACGCGGTCGTTTTTAGAAAACAGGAAGAAAAAGGACGCGAATCCAAGGATTGGAAGCCCCCATTTACCAATATTCAACACCAGAATCCAGCCGGTGATTGTGGTGCCGATATTGGCACCAAGGATGACGCCGATCGCCTGCATCAGGTTCATAATTGCGGAGTTAACGAAGCCGACAACCATCACAGTGGTCACAGAACTGGATTGAACCAATATGGTTACGAGTACGCCCATGAGCACACCCATGATGCGGTTATTGGTGGCTATGCTGATGATTTTCCGTAATCGGTCGCCGGCTACGGCCTGAAGGCCTTCCGACATATTTTTCATTCCCAGCAGGAATATCCCCAGACCCCCAATAACACTTAGCGCTATTTGCCAAAAACTAACGTCCATTATACATCCCCAGATTTGATTGAATTCAGAATGGCGCGGTCAAACTAACAAAAAAGTGACACAATGCTATGTTTAATTGTTAGCGTTTTGTTGTTTGGATTGCATCTTACTTATGGGTCGTTGGTTGTGGATATTCCGGTGCGCTGTGCCTGTGCAGGGTATGGAAGGCTTTCGAAGCGGCATAAAACGTCCGTTCATGTCCTGACACGCCGAGTCGCGCCGTATCTGCAACGAAGCTGCCGCAGGGTGTTCGAGTGTGAAGCAGCGAAAGGCGATCAGTCGTCCGAGGCTTCCTTGTTTGGATTGGGCAGGGTGATGATGAAAGTTGAGCCGGCGCCCACCTTGCTTTCAACCCGGATATGACCCTCGTGTGCCGAAATGATGTGCTTCACAATGGAGAGGCCCAGGCCGGTTCCGCCCAGTTTCCGACTGCGGGCCGTATCCACCCGATAGAACCGCTCGAAGAGCCGGTCGAGGTGTTTGCGTTCCAGACCGAAGCCTTCATCCTTGATGTAGATCGCCACCTGTTCCGCCTGCTGTTCAGCCAGGATCAGTACCTTTTTGTCGGGGTCTGAATATTTGACGGCATTTATGATCAGGTTCACAAGCGCCTGTTCCAGCAGAGGGGCATTGATGGACAGCGCAAGGTCTGCTGGGCATACCGCGTCGATTTTGATGTTTTTCTTGCCGGCCTGCAGTTGGCAGAGATAGATCGCGGATTCAATCACGGGTGCGAGCTTGGCGGTTTCCTTCATCACCAGCCCGCCTTTCTGCTCCAGTCGGGAAAGGGTCAGCAGGTCGTCGATAATCGCATTCAACCGGCCGGACTGCTGGTTGATGATTTCCAGGAAGCGCAGAATGTCGGGCTCGTGGTTCCAATCATCGGAAAGCAAGGTTTCCACAAATCCTTTAATGGAGGTGATCGGAGTTTTTAATTCGTGGGAAACATTCGCCACAAAGTCTGAACGTACCGTTTCCAGATGGCGGATATGGGTGACGTCCCGTAAAACAATTAAAGCACCGATCGATTTATCTTCCGCATCTTTTAAAACGGAGCCTCTGGTCTGAATTTGTTTTTCGGTATCTCCGATCAGGGTGAGATCGCGGGAGAGGGTTTTTTGCGAACCGAGCACCGCTTTGATGAATTCCTGAAGATTTGAAAAGCGCACGACCTGTTGAATCAGCTGGCGCTTGATTTCCTTGCTGTCCACTCCGAGGATTTCACAGGCGATCCGGTTCATGTGGATAATCCGCTCCCGCCTATCGACGGCCAGCACACCTTCATCCATGCTCGAAAGGACCGCATTCTGTTCGTTGCGTTGTTCGCTAAGTGTGGATAACGTTTTATTGAGCTGTTCCGCCATGATGTTGAGCGATTCGCCCAGTTGGTCAAGCTCCAGCGTATGCTGTGCGGGAATGCGGTGGTGGAAATCGCCCCCTGCGAACTGTCGTGCAGCGCGGCCCATGCCTCGCAATGGGTCGGTGATGCGCCGAACCACAACAATGCAGACAACCATCGAGAGTATTCCGGTGATCAGCGAGACCACAATCACCCGGACTGTCATGGTGTTTAATTCGGCCTGTATATCGGTCAGGGGGAGGGAGGCTCGCACGGCACAGAGCGTTTCGTGGTTGGCGGTCTGAAGCGGAATCGCAACATACATCATTTCCTGCTTGCTGGTGCGGCTGTAGCGTTTGTCCACTCCGATTTGCCCGCCGAGTGCCTGTCGGATTTCAGGGCGGTCGCCGTGATATTCCATCAGTTCAGGCCGGCTGTCCGAGTCGCCGACCGCTTTACCGTCGGGCATAACGATGGTAAACCGGGTCTCTGCAGCTGCGCCCAGTTCATTACATAGGGTATCAATGGCGGCATATTCCTTTTGCTCAACCCATGGAGCCACCTGGCTTGAAAGCAGGGTGGCCCGGGTGAAGATGTCTTTTTCCAGAGCCTGGAAAAAGAGGTTGGACATCGAGTGGTAGGCATAATACGCCACCACGATAATCGCCACAGCGGTCACCAGCCAATAGGAGGGCAGCAGGAGCCAGAAGAGGTGCTTTTTCTTCATGACCAATCTTTCTGGTTGGTTGGTAAAAGGGTGGCTGGGTTGAATGGTTTAAGGGGAACTGTGGATTGCCCACGATGAAGGTGACATGCCTCTTGAACTCTGAAACTATTCAACGCTTCCACCAAGCTACTCCTCTTCTTTAAAGCGGTAGCCGATGCCCCGGACGGTTTCGATGAACTTTCCGGCATCGCCCAGCTTTTTACGCAGGCCCACAATCTGCACATCCACCGAACGATCCGTCACCGGATAATCCTCGCCATGAACGGCATCCACGATCTGGTAGCGCGTGAAAACGCGCCCCGGTTGTTGAGAAAGCAGCTGAAGCACCTTGAATTCGGTAAACGTTAATACAACATCTTTCCCGTCCACGTCCACTTTATGGCGCACGACATCGATGGAAATATTATGTGCTTGAATCAGGTCATCATTACTTGTGACAGGTTTAGTGGCCGAAATCCGCCGCAACGCCGCTTTAACCCGGGCCAGCAAAACACGCGGGCTGAAGGGTTTCGTCACATAATCATCCGCACCCAGCTCAAGGCCGGTCACAATATCCGCCTCTTCGCACAGAGCGGTCAGCATAATAATTGGAATCGGCGCGGTTTTCGGATCGGCCTTCAGGCGTTTGCAAACTTCCAGACCGTCGGCGCCCGGCAGCATAATATCCAGCAGAATAAGATCCGGCTTAAATTCTGCCGCAAGTGGAATGGCCTCTTCGCCGGAATCAACCACCTTCACGTGATACTTCTTCCGTTCCAGATTAAACTGCAACAATTCCTGAATCGGTGCTTCGTCTTCAACAACTAAAATTTTGATCTTTTCCATGCGCCCAATCTTCCGCATTTACCGAACGCTAACAATCTTTAAAATGTTAGAATCCGGTTATTAACATGTTTCCGTCAGGTTCAGATCCAGGCGTGTCGTAGAAAGGACGTCCTGCCCGTTTTCGGTAGTACGGTGAGCATTTGGACAGGACCATTTTTTAAAGGCCGTTAATAGTCCTGCCATCCATGGTCCTGTAAAATTTATCCCGCAGGTTCCAAAGAGTTGGAATTAGGGTGTTCATATTTCTGCCCCCATATTTCTGCCCATCACTCCTGCACGTCGGCTTCCACCCTCTTTCGCTAAGGCTTCGGTGGGCATGAGGGTTGGAATCTGGTCCAGCATCCTCTTACCCGTTGCTTTCCCGTCATTTGCACAATGCATTCAGGGAGAAACCCAGCAGGCAGATGTCGTCGCCGAGTTTGTGGGTGTGGGTATGTGCGCGTGCGGCTTCAATGAGGAGGGGGAATAGTTTTTTTAAAGGCAGACGGGAATTATTTTCGAGGGTCTCCTGCAGATGGGTGGAACCGAATTCCTCGCCGGTTTCATCTGTTGCTTCGCAGATGCCGTCGGTGTACATCAGAATTTCATCGCCGGGTTGCAGCTGCAGCTCAAAGGTGGCGTAATCATGTTCCGGTACAATGGCAAGCGCAGGGCCGCAGTCTTGTTCATCAATGTTCAGGAGCAATGTCTTTCCGGCTTCGGGCTGAATCAAAAACGGGGCGGGGTGGCCCGCAATCGCTCCCGAGAGCAGTCCGGTTTCCGTGTCGATAATCACGTAGCAGGCCGTGGTGAACAGGAAGGCATCGCCGGACTGGAGCAGGGGATAGAGCTGCCGATTCATCGCGGAAAGAAAGGCACCGGCCGAGACGACCTGATGCGCGAGCTCTTCGGAAACCGCGCGAATAATTCCGGTAATCAGTGCCGCCCGGACTCCATGCCCCATGGCATCGCAGATGAGCAGCCCGGCCTTTGTTTCGTCCACCTGATGAACAGAACAGTAATCCCCGCCGATTTCGCTGTCCGGTTCGTAGTAGTAATGAAAATCAAGGCACGGTTTCCCATCATTGGAAACGAACGACGGATAGGACTGGGGCAGGAAGGTATTCTGCAGACGTGCCGCCATGCGTAGATCTTCAGCAATCTGTTCGTGGGCTTGCGTGAGTTGCGTATTGGTTTCCCGCAGCTGCTCACTGGTTTTTTCGAGTTCCGCTTCCTTTTGTTTGAGTTCAGTGATGTCGCGCCCGATCCCGATGCATCCGGCAATTTGTCCGGTGTTGTCGCGCAGTGGAATTTTGGTGGTCGAGACCCATTTTGTTTGGCCGTTTTCCCAGCTGGCCTGCTCTTCTTTGCAGAGTATCGGTTCGCCGGTCCGATAAATATGCTGTTCGTCAGCACGTGCTGCCTTTGCAAAATCTTCGGTAAACAGATCAGCATCGCATTTTCCAATGGCCTCCTGCGGATTTTTAAATCCGTTCCATTGTGCACAGGATTCGTTCATCAGGATGAATTTAGAGTCTAGATTCTTAAAGAAGATATTATCCGTCATGTTGTTCATGAGCTGTTGGAGTAACTCAACGTTTTCCGGAATCATGATTGCCTCCCTGTTCGGCTGAACCGTGCAAACAGCATAGGCCTGACAAGTGTCGGGAACAAGGAAATGGTTTGGTAAGGTATGTAGTTCCTCCTTTAGGTGGCTATTCCGCAGAGGCCACCTAAAGGTGGAACTACGAACTCACATCTATGGGGCAGACGGGGCGACCGCGATAAAGCTCGTATCGCCGCCATCTTGGTGGCCACGAGCGGAGCCCGCTGGAAGCGGGCGATACGCAAACGTACCGCAGGCTGCCAGCCTGCCCCGGAGGAGCGGATCGGCTTTACGGGCGGGGATTTAGCCACAAAAGAACGCAAAGAACGCGAAGTTTTTGGTAGGGCCGGGTTGTCCCAACCTGCCGCACGGTGGAACGGCTCTGCATGGGGCAGGCGGGGCTGGGGAAGTTCTTTGATTGGGGTGCTGGCTTAGTCGACGTCGCGAACGAGACGGACGTAATTGTTGATGGAGATATAGTCAGAAGCCATTTCCGACGCTAGTTCGTAGTCAGCAGGGTTGCCGGTTTTGGGATCGCTCCGCTGGGCGCCGGCCCCGTGCCAATCGTAGTAGTTGACGGCCGTGCTGTTCTTTTTGCTCCAGGCCTGACCAAAGGCGACGTAGCAGGCGGTATGTTTAAAGTCTCCCTGAGTGGTGCTGCTCCAGAAGTAGGCCGCGTCTTCTTCGGTTTCAAAGCCTTTTGCGGTCAGGTTGAAGAAGCCGGTATCGATGGCGGGGAAGTCGGTTTTTTCATAGTCCACCAGGCTCTGCAGCTCCTTGGAGTTGGGCAGGCGCCAGTCGGAGTAACCGGCCAGTTCTGACTGGTTGGCATAGGCCAGCGCTTCCAGCCAGTCCATTTTCTCGCCGCTGTCGTTCTGCGCCCACATGAGGCCGGTGGAATGGTCGGTCACCGTTTCGTTCCCATTGTCGGTATAGTTCATGTCGTAGAGGGAGGTCGTTCCACTCACGGCTCTTACATAACAGCCGGGCAGCATAACGTTGTCGGCCTGTGTGATCTCCGTGCCGTCAAACCAGTAGCCGGTCTCGTAGGATTTGATGTGGCCGTCGGCGAAGTTAAAGCCGAAGACGCCAAGGAGACTGCCGTGTTGGTCGTAGTTCTGGACGCCTTCTTTCACGTAAACGGTGGAGGAAAAGTACTGTCCGGCAAAGATCAGGTGGTCGTATTTGAAATCGAAGGTGTCCGTATCGATATAGGGCGTGCTCTCTCCCTGGGGGATGAGTTCGCCGTCAAAGTCGGCCAGGGAGTAGAGCTCTTTGATGGAGGGGAGCCGCCAGTCGTCATAGCCACCGGTGGTCAGGTTCTCGCAATAGACTTTGGCTTCGTCGAAGGTCATGCGTTTGAAGTTGGGAGTCTGCTGCCAGATCAGGCCGGTGTTCAGGTCGGTCACCGTTCCGTTGCCGTTGTCCTTGTAGCTCAGCGCATGGCCTTCAACCGTGGCGTCGGCACCGAAGTAGGGGCTGGACGCATCGACATTCTCCACCGCGTTTCCCTTCTCATCATAGACCGTGGACTGGCCCGTATCGGGAAGTTGTGTTTTGGCAGCGATGCTGCCGTTCAGCATGAGCGCTGTTGCGGCCAGTAGAAAGAGGTATTTTTTCATGTTCGTTCTCCTTTTTCGATTACTTGGAAGTTTGAATGGTTCGTACGGCCCGCACCATATTAAACGTGCGCATTTCATCGCCCTGCGGTCCGCGATGGTAAGGGAAATTCGAACGCTCGCCGTCGCGGAAGTCGCCCCGCTGGCTGCCGGCGCCGTGAACATCCATGGGATAGCCGCCCAGCATGCCCATGCCGCGGCCGAACGAAACGTAGATCGACTGTTCATCACCGAACGGGGTGCTGCTCCAATAGTAGGGCCAGTCTTTCATGCCGGCAGCATTCATGATTTCCGAACTATGGAAAATCGGATCAATCGCGGCGGAGTCGGTGGTGTCCGGGCTGCGGTTATAATCGACGATGCTCTGCAGCTCTTTGGCGCTGGGTAGCCGCCAGTCGGTATGTCCGGCAAACGTCAGGTTTTCGCACAAGGCCAGCGCATCTTCCCAGTTCAGGGTTCCGTTGGCGGCATCGCCGACCTTAAACCAGCCGCTGTCACCGGTCATCCACATCAGGCCCGTCGCTTGGTCCGTGATGGTGCCGTCGCCGTTGTCTTTAGACAGATTCTGACGGTAGTGTTTATTGCCACGGACGTGGTAGAGTGTGAAAGTTTTGGTGGAGGGATACCCTTTGGTGAAGCCATCGCGGAAGTTATAGCCGAACATGGTGATGGTGCCGCCGAGGGTCTGACTGTCGTAAATCGTGCTGGTGATGGTCTGGGTGTCAATGTCCCGGTCGCCGGGATTGATCAGATCCATCGCAACAAAATAGTCATCGTCAAAATAGGGTTTGATAACCTGTCCGTGCTCAAAGATGCCATCGAACTGAACGAGAGAATAGAGCTCTTTGATGGTAGGAATGCGCCAGTCGTTATAGCCGCCCAGCTTTTCCGCATTAAACGCATCCAGTCCGTTTATGGCCTGTTCCCAGGTAACTTTTTTGCCCTGGCTGGGCGCCTTTTCCCACATCAGGCCGGTGACGTTGTCGGTAATGGTTCCATCCCCGTTATCGGTATAGTCGGTGGGCGTCGGCTGATACTGCGCATCCTGTCCGTAAAACGCTTCGCCTTCTTTCGGAGCCGCGATTTCACGGTCCACGCCGTAAAACTTTTCCACGCCGGTCGATACAATCGGGTAGCAGCCAACCGCCGGGGTATAGCCGACGGAGTCCACCAGAATGTCTTCCATCGCGTTGGCCGCTTCGAGGCTCAGCTGGGGTGCATCGTTAAACATAAATTTCACGATTTCAGCCTGTTCGGCCGTGATGACGCCTTTTTCCAATGCCCGATCCACCGCGGCTTCCCGGTCGCCCAGCGATTCAATCAGTCCGCCGAGCTCGAGCTGTTGCTCCCAGGTGATGCCGTGCTGGGTCAGGGCCTGAGCAACATCCGAATAGACCGATCCCAATTTTCCGGTCGATCCGTGTTCTGATGCGGCCTGGGTCGATAGCGATGTGCTGAGAGTGGCCGCCAAGACGGTGACGATTGTTTTGGTCTTCATTTTCGGTCTCCTTATTTTAAATTCATTTGATTCGGGATGCGTCTTCGCCGGGAAACACACTGTGATACTTTTCGCGGTAGGAGAGGTTCTTGTCCGGGCGTCCTTTCTCCGGGATCGGCTGCTTTTTGATCTGCATCGTTCCATCCGCCTCAACCAGTTTGATCCAGGCCAGCCAGTTTTCATCATCGCGGCAGGGGAAATCTTCTCGGTAATGGGTTCCGCGGCTTTCTTCACGGGCCAGTCCCGCCTTCAGCTTCATCTCCGCATTGAGCAGCATATTCTGTGTTTCGTGAGCCAGGCGCAGGCCATGAAAATCCTCAACGCGCAAGGCGTTGGAAAAACGGGTCTGCAAAAACAGGATTTGGCTGAGGGCTGCTTCCATCCGGCTCTTCTCTTTTACGTACAGCACGTAATAGGGAAACATCGTGTTCTGCATCAGCTGGGTCACCCAGGCCGGGGAGTAGCCTCGTGTCCGTTGGATCGGTGCCAGCATTTTTTCCTGATGCTCCTGCAGCAGGGCCGGACTTGCGGTGGGGGCTTTTTGGGATGCGGCAAACCGGGCGGCGGCTTTTCCGGCACGAGCACCCTGCACAGCGGAACCGGCACAGGAACAGCCGAACCCGGCGTAACCGGCTCCGTTCTGCATGGAGCAAAGACCGTCGCCAGCCCCCCAGAGCCCCGTCACATTGGAGGCGCCATTGATATCCTGAGGAAAGATTCCTTCCCCTTTGTGGTTGGACATTCCGATCGTCGAAAATCCGGTGGGGCCCTGTTCCGGGCCAGGTCTTTTTTCTTTTCCGCCGGGTCCGGCGCAGAACGCCGGATCAATCGGGTTGCCGCCCTGATGGAAGCCGAAGGCCGGATCGATCCGCAGGCCCAGATGGGCCCCATTGAGATTTTTCGCCGGCCACTCGGCACCCGGAGGGCCTCCGCCCAGCCTCAGCGGGGATTTTGCGAGTAGCTCCTCGGTAGAAAGTTCATTCATGGAATCCATCTTCCAGGCCGGATGGGCATCGGTGAATTCCTTGCCTGAGATTTCCGCGCCCGCCCGGTAGGCCATGGCATCGCCGTCGCCGGTGGCAGCGCAGCAGGCGTATCCCATCCCCAGCGGTTTGAACGATGCAGGCCCGGCGCACATCACCACGGCCTTGGCCAGGATCGCGTACGTCTCGCCGGTTTCCATATGAAACCCGGTGGCGCCGATCACTCGACCGTCCTGTTTAATCAGGCTCGTGATCATCACGCGCTCCAGCAGGCTGACGCCGGAGGCTTTAGCTTTCTTGCGCATGGCATCGCCGCAATTTACGACTTCGATCGAGCGGGTCACCGTTCCGTGTTGATAATAGTGGGAGCGGCCGGTCACCGCGCCCCAGGCCGAAATCTCCTCGTAGCGGTCATAGGATTCGGCCATTAAAAGTTCCGTAAAATCAACGTTGTTCAGATGCTCTCCGGAAAGCGCGAACTGCCGAAGAACATCCTCGCGGGTGGCGCCTCGGGTGTCCTTGAAAACGAACCAGGAGTTGGCCCAGGGCGTGAGGCCGGAACGCCCGGCCCGTCCCTTTACAGCCATCAACACCTTCGCGCCCTGTTCGGCGGCCTTGATCGCCGCAAAGTTGCCGGCAAATCCGCCCCCAATGACGAGTACATCCGTTTGTATCGTGTTCAATGCTGAATTCATTTTGATCCTCCAGTCGGTCCGAGAATCACCGTGTCAAAGGCATACAGCATCTCTCGCGGCTGGCCCTGCGTGACCTCGATGGCCCCGGTCGGACAAAAATGCTGACAGAGGTGACAAACCTGGCAGTCTTCGGGATAGGCGATCACCGCCCGCTTTTTTGTTTTATCCAGTCTGAGAACATCCATCGGGCAGGATTCCACGCAGATCCCGCACCCCATGCATTTGTTTTCGTCGATACAACTCACAGCCATTTGGCTTCCTCCCGATCTTCAAACTCTTGACATGATTGCGAATCTGTTAGAAGGTTTACATGTCAACTATATGGAAGATAAGGAGAGGTAGTAGATATGTCAGCTAACAATCGGTCGAAAAATAAAAAAGGCGTGCTGGACGTCATGCTGGATGAGCTCGTTCGGGATAAAAATCGGCTGCTGGCCCGGTCGCTGGATGTCTATTCGCTGGGCAACGGCCAGTTTCAGATTTTGAACGAGGTCGTCTGGAACGAAGGGATTTCGCAGGAAGGAATCGTCCGCATCCGGAAAACCGACAAATCAGCCGTCGCGAAATCCGTCAAACGGCTCATCGAAAACGGCTATATCTATAAAGAACGCGATAAAAACGACGGGCGCGCATTTTGCCTGTATCCCACCGACAAGGGGCGCCGTATGGAGCCCGCCATCAAGGAACTCATCCAAAAGATGGACCGGACGCTTTCTCGGGGCTTGTCCGCGGAAGAGATCGCGCTGTTCAAAACGATATGCCTGCGCATGAATGCCAATATCGAGGAGGCGTGGGAGTGCGACGGTCAAGTGGAAGGAGGGTAGAACGGGCATCTTGCCCGTTACAGCAGTTCGGCATACACGAATCATGGGCAGGATGCCCATGCCACATCATCTGCCTTCAGAAGTAGTTTCCCGAATGACTGTCGGCCGATGCCCCATCGGACGCGCGTGTGCAGAGCCGTTCATTCGGACGGCGGGGTGGGAGACCCTGCCCTACAAAAACTTCGCGTCCTTTGTGCCTTTAGTGGCTAGAAAATCGATCCTCGCAGAGCCGCGGAGTTTGCTGAGATTTCAGCGAGGGCGTTAGGCGTTTTTTTTAAATGGGGCACGGAGGAAGGGGGGGAAATGCGGAGACTCGTAGATTCGAGGACCGATCGATTTCGAAATACGGAACCTCTGCTGCTTCTTGCAATGTTGAAGATTCAGACCTGAGCCCGCACGTCCGCACGTTAGTCAATCGGTTCGAGCTCCGCCTTGAAACTGCCGACCGCAACCTTGCTTTTCAGCAACACGGGAATATGGCGGTAATCCGCCGTACACCAGAGCTCGATCTTCGCATCTTTGCTCTTCTTGAATACGCCGCCTACATCCGAAAGGTCGGGCATCAGCCGGAGGCAGTCATACTTCTTTCCGTTCACTTTAATCGTTTTGCGCTCTTTGACCTCAATGCGCGCGGTTTTACACTTTTTGCCGTCGGTCATCGGGCCTTCAATCACGGTGCCTACTTCGAGTTTTTGGTTGCGGACAAAATAAAAGGCCGAAAGCGGATCCAGCGTGTTTTCCTGAATCGGGTTCACGTCCGACTTCTGTTTAAGGGCTTCAAAATAATGCGCCTCCAGATGGTCCCAGTCAAAATCCACGGTCACATCCCGCTTCGTTTTTCCTTCGCGCTGGATTTTGGTATAGCCCATGGAACGGCTCACATCATAGGTTGCCAGCGAGGCCAGCGTATCGCGGACCCGGAAAATGGTGTCCACCACCTTGCGGGTCCGGGCCGTCATCAGGAAGCTGCGCAACTTCTGTCCATCGATCTCTTCATCGGGCAGAACCTCAAGGGTGGCATAGCCCGCAACGATAAACTGCCAGCCAAGGCTGTAGTTCAGCTTTTCGCCCGGCTCAAACGCAGGCATGGATTCGGGCTCTGATTCCTCCGCATTGGAAAACCGACTTAGAAATGGCAGCGACACTAATCCTGCAATGAAAGGTCTGCGTTTCAACATGGTGCGGTTCTCCTCTTTTAACTTCAAAAAAGATAGGTGAAAGCTACGGCGCGTGCAAACCCCCAAGGCTGTTTTTCATAAACCTTCCGGCAGGCCCTATGCCCCATCGGACGTGCGTGCGCAGAGCCGTTCATCCAGACGGCCGGCCCTACCAAAAACTTCGCGTCCTTTGTGCCTTAGCGGTTAGAAAATTGATCTTCGCAGAGTCGCTGAGTTCGCAGAGATTTCAGCGGGGCCGCTCCGTGGGCTTTAAGGGATGGGGTGTGGGAAAGGTGCCAGTCCTGAATGGCACTTCCTTAAGGGCTCCTTCCATACAAAAAAACCCCGTAGATTCGATAAAAATAAGTGACTTTAACTTGAGTTATCTTGGTGTATACAGAATCATCTTGCATGAATAATACAACTCCTTTCCTGCCGGGCCTTCAATTTCAATCGCTTCGTAAAAAAACGCGCTCT
>JAROBA010000037.1 GCA_029432815.1 Pontiellaceae bacterium B1224
GCGAATCAGCCCGAAAAAGGAGACGCCCCCTCCCAAAAAAAGTCAGCAGGATCTACTGCCGGGGTTTAGCTGAAAAAAAATGGGGAATGTCCTGTAAACAGTCGGGTTGTACAGCGAAAGCGAAATAGGGTAGAAGTTTGTAGTTCCGCCTTTTGGCGGCCAGTCCGCATAGACCGCCTGAAGGCGGAACTACATACCTCTCTCACACACCTTTCACACCCATCTTATAACAATTCCTTCAAATACTGCCCGGTGAACGATTCCTTGCACTTCGCCACTTTTTCGGGTGTGCCGGTGGCGACGATGGTTCCGCCGTTGATGCCGCCGCCGGGGCCGAGATCGATAATGTGGTCGGCGCGCTTGATCATGTCGAGGTTGTGCTCAATCACGATGACGGTGTTGCCTTCATCGCGCAGACGTTCCAGCACTTCCAGCAGCTTATGCACGTCGGCGAAATGCAGACCGGTCGTCGGCTCGTCTAGAATGTAGACGGTCTGTCCGGTCGACCGTTTGCTGAGCTCGGTGGAAAGTTTCACGCGCTGCGCTTCGCCACCGGAAAGCGTGGTGGCCGGCTGACCGAGTTTCAGATAGCCCAGTCCGACCTCGCACAGGGTTTTCATTTTGCGCTGAATCTTCGGCACCGCTTCAAAAAAGTCGAGTGCTTCGCTGATCGTCATATCGAGCACATCGGCAATATTCTTGCCCTTATAATGCACTTCAAGTGTTTCCCGATTGTAGCGCTTTTCATTGCACTGTTCGCAGGGCACATACACATCCGGCAGAAAGTGCATTTCGATTTTCAAGATGCCGTCGCCTTTGCACTTTTCGCAGCGGCCGCCCTTTACATTAAAGCTGTAACGTCCCGGTTTGTAGCCGCGCATTTTCGAAGCCGGCAGTGTGGCAAACAAGGTGCGGATATCCGTAAAGGCTCCGGTGTAGGTTGCCGGGTTCGACCGCGGTGTGCGGCCAATCGGCGACTGGTCGATCACGATCATTTTATCGCATTGGTCCAGCCCTTTGATTTCCTTGTATTTTCCGGGCGCATCCTTTGACCCATTGAAATGCCGGCCCAACGCTCGCTTCAACGTGAAGTCGGTCAGCGTACTTTTTCCACTACCCGAAACACCGGTCACACACGTAAAGAGCCCGAGCGGAAATTTGGCATTCACCTTTTTCAGGTTGTTAGCTTCCGCGCCCTTCAGCTCAATCCAGCCTTTATCCGGCTTGGTGCGCTTTTCAGGAATTTCCACCGTCAACTCTTCCCGCAAATATTTCGCCGTCAGCGTATCTGCCTTCATCAGCTTATCCGTGCGCCCGGCAAACACCACCTCGCCGCCATAGCGCCCCGCCGCGGGGCCCATATCGATGACATAATCGGCGGTACGAATCGTCTGTTCGTCGTGCTCCACGACAATCACGGTATTGCCCAGATCGCGGAGTCCGCGCAGCGTATGAATCAGCCGGTCGTTATCGCGCTGATGCAGCCCGATGCTCGGTTCGTCCAAAACATAAACTACGCCCACCAGTCCCGCTCCAATCTGCGTGGCCAGTCGAATACGCTGCGCCTCGCCGCCGGATAGCGTTCCGCTTTCGCGGTCGAGCGTCAGATAGTCGAGCCCGACGTTCACCATAAAACTGAGCCTCGCACGGATCTCTTTCAGGATCTCTTTGGTGATCAACTCTTCCTGCTTCGACAGTTCCAAGGTTTGGAAAAAATTTTGCGAGTCGATGACCGAGTCGGTGATAATTTCGCGAATATTCCGTCCGTTCATGGTGCAGGCCAAAACCGCGGGACGCAGGCGAGAACCGTTGCATTCCGGACAGACGCGTTTGTTCATGTAGCCACGCAGCCAATGGCTCATCGCTTCATTTTCGTTCACTTCAAGCCGTTCATTGAGCATCGGGAATACGCCCTTAAACGGCTTTTTGATCAGACGACGGCGCATATAATATTCGATGTTTTCGTCGCCGGTGCCATGGAAAATTTCGTGCTGCACTTTTTTCGGCAAATCCTTAAACGGCGTTTTCGGGTCGATGCCATGGCGTGCCGCAACGGCCTGCAATAATTTCTTGTGATAAATGATCATCCGCTGGCCGCCGTAGCGCCACGGGTGAATGCAGGATTCAATCGCCTTCGTATGATCGGGCGCCACCTGCTCTTCGTCGAAAACCATCTGCGTTCCCAAACCATGACAGGTCGGGCACGCGCCGTACGGGCTGTTAAACGAGAAGTGACGGGCTTCCAATTTATCGAAGCTGATCCCGCAATCGAGACACGCGTTGGATTCCGAGAACATACGCTCTTCCCAACCGCCGTCGTCGGTGGTAATCAGCGCCGTCACCAGTCCATCCGCTTCGCCGAGGGCGAGCTCCACGGAATCGGTCATGCGGGTGCGAATGTCGTCCGCAATGGCCAGCCGGTCCACCACCGCTTCGATAGTGTGTTTGAATGTTTTCTTCAGCTTCGGGACGTTTTCCAGTTCGTAGATTTCGCCATCGACCCGCACGCGCACAAAGCCCTGCTTACGGATGTTTTCAAAAACTTCGACGTGCTCGCCCTTTCGCCCGCGAACATACGGTGCCAAAATCATCAGCTTGGTTTTCGCGGGGAGCGCCATCAGCTGCTCCACCATTTCTTCCGCGCTCTGATTGGTGACCGGCTTGCCGCATTTGTAGCAATGCGCCTTGCCGATGCTGGCAAAAAGGAGGCGGAGGTAGTCGTAGATTTCGGTGGTCGTCGCGACGATGGAACGCGGGTTCGATCCCGCCGTGCGCTGCTCAATGGAAACGGCCGGCGAAAGGCCTTCGATGTAATCCACGTCCGGTTTCTGCATCTGGCCAAGGAACTGGCGCGCGTAGGCCGAAAGGCTCTCCACATATTTGCGCTGCCCTTCCGCATAAATCGTATCAAACGCCAGCGATGATTTTCCAGAGCCACTCAGCCCCGTCACCACCGTCAGTTCATCACGCGGAATTTTGACGTGCACATCCTTGAGATTATGCTCCCGCGCACCCGCTACATTGATCCATTGCTTCGCCATCAAATAACTCCATTAAACGAAAAAAGACTAACTGAATTTGAGCAACGAATGTATGGAAAGCAACGAATAATAAGCAGATCGAATTCGCTGCTTTCCATCCATTCGCTGCGATTTTCTTAGAGGGACTTTTTACCGCGATAAGTGAACAGCTCTTCCCATTCGTAGGATTCGGGTTTGCTGTAGATATTCAGCGCATCCATTACCTTCTGCTGCATGTGCATCGTCAGGCGGCGGCCTTTGCGACCTTTCTGGATCTGTTTGTGCGTAATAAAACCGGGCGGAGCAATGGCCACCAGGTCGGTATTCTTAATATTGTTCTTCGTCATAATGGCATCCAAAGGCTGGGTGCCTACATTCATTTCAAGTTCTTCAGTCATAGGTTCCTTTTAGTGAAAAGGGACGATTGAGGCGTGAGCCGTGAGCCGTGAGCCGTGAGCCGTGAGCCGTGAGCCGAAAATCACGCCTCAAACGTCAATCGTCACATTTATTTTTTTCTATCAAAATATCCACTTCCTCGAGAATCGAATCTACGCTCATCAACGTGGCCAATTTCATGAGCAACTGCTTCTTATCAAACAACCCCTTCACATAATAGGGAATATGGGTGCGGAATTGGATGCAGGCGGCCTCTTCGGCGGTATATTTTTTGGCGCGGGCAGATGAATGCTGCTTCGATTCGTTTAATTCAACCAGCCGGCGAAGGTGCTCGGCCATCAGATCACGGCGTGCGAGCAGGCGGGCCGCCTGCGGTACAATGTCCGTATCGCAGGCGGCTCGCCTGCCCCACCGAAGGGTTTCAAAAATCCAGGGATTCCCAATGGCGCCGCGGCCGATCATGACACCGTCGACGCCGGCGACTTCGACCATGCGCTCGGCATCTTCCAAGCCTTGGACGCCGCCGTTTCCAATGATTGGAATGTTCAGGGCCTGCTTCATTTCACCGAGCTTTTCAAAATCGGGCTCGCCGCCATGAAAGTTTTTGGCGAGGCGGGCGTGGACGGCAATCATATCCGCCCCGCTCTCTTCCACCACACGGGCGATTTCGAGATGGTCGGCGGAATCGTTGTTAAATCCGATACGGGTTTTGACGGAAACCGGCAGCGACACGGCGTTCCGAACCTTGGAAATGATGGTTCCAAGCATTGGAAGGTCTTTCAGCAGCGCCGCACCGGCACCGCGGGAAACCACTTTCTTTACGGGACATCCGCAGTTGATATCAAGCCAATCGAAGCGCCCGGTTAGCTCAACATATTTTGCGGCTTCGGCCATGGCTTCGGGATCGCGCCCGAAGATATGCCCGGCGATGGGGTGTTCGTTTTTCGCGGCGGCCAATACTGCAAAGGTGTTTTCGGAATCGCGCCGAATGCCTTCGGCGCTGGTGAGCTCGGTGTAGACGGCGCCAGCCCCGTGTTCCAGGCACAATGTACGCATCGCCGCGTCCGTATAGCCCGCCATCGGGGCAAGCACAACGGGATGATTGATCGTAACGGTTCCAAACTGTAGGGGCTTTAAATTCATCGGGCAGGGAATATTTCGCAGCGGAAGGTAGATGTAAACCCCGTTTTGAGCCGATCGGGAAATTTGTTTCCGCCCGTGAAATGGCGATGGAAAAAAATGTCGTCCTTTTGCGTAATCACCTCTTTTTACAAGGGTTGGAACTTTTTGACTTTCTGCCCGTGGAACGAGCGGAAATTTTTTTCCGTATCGCCGCACCCTGCTTTCCAACCACCGGAACTCATCTGTATTTTTTCTTCTCGTTCACCTGCGGTCACTTACAACTTACGCAAGGTCCCGAACCCCGGCGATGGCACACCTGTTGCAATAGGGGTGTCACAATTTGGGAAGAATAGAAACTGAACTGAAATTGGAACAACTAAGTTAACAACCAAGGAGAAAGACCCATGAGAAAAGTCGCAATCTATGGAAAAGGCGGAATCGGAAAATCCACAACCACGCAGAATACGGTGGCGGGTCTGGCCGAAGCCGGGAATAAAGTAATGGTGGTTGGATGTGACCCGAAAGCAGACTCCACTCGTCTGCTGCTTGGCGGTCTGGCACAGGGCACTGTACTCGACACGCTTCGTGAAGAGGGTGAAGACATCGAAATTGATGACGTAATCAAAGATGGTTTCGGAAAAACCCGTTGCGTTGAGTCCGGCGGACCGGAACCGGGTGTTGGCTGTGCCGGTCGCGGTATCATCACCTCCATCAACCTGCTCGAACAGCTCGGTGCCTATGAAGAAGATCAGCACCTCGACTACGTTTTCTACGACGTACTCGGTGACGTGGTTTGCGGCGGATTCGCGATGCCGATTCGTGAAGGTAAAGCCGAAGAAATCTACATTGTGGTTTCCGGTGAAATGATGGCCATGTATGCGGCCAATAACATTTGTAAAGGTATCGTGAAGTTTGCGGATGCCGGTGGCGTTCGTCTGGGCGGCCTGATCTGCAACAGCCGTAAGTGCGACAACGAGCTCGAACTCATCACTGAGTTGGCTGCACGTTTGGGCACTCAGATGATTCACTTCGTGCCGCGCGATAACATCGTACAGCACGCCGAGCTCAATCGTAAAACCGTTATTGAGTTTGCTCCGGAATCCGGTCAGGCCGATGAGTACCGTGCGCTGGCGAAAAAGATTAACGACAACGAAATGCGCGTCATCCCGACTCCGCTCGAAATCGAAGATCTCGAAGAGCTGATGGTGAAATACGGATTCGATGCATAAGGCAGCATAACTGCCGGTCGAAGGTCGAAAAGTCAACGGTCGCAAGTCGGCCCGGACTTTAAGACCTTCGACCTTCAGACCTTTGACTTAAACAACCTACCAGGAGAAAAAAATGTCTAAATTACTCGTACGTTCCATCGTTCGTCCTGAAAAAGCGGATGAAGTTATGAAATGCCTGCTCGAAGCCGGATACCCCGCCGTTACTAAAGTTCCGGTCTTCGGACGCGGCAAACAACGCGGCCTGAAAGTCGGCGACATCACCTACGACGAACTGCCGAAGGAAATGCTGATGACGGTCGTTCCGGAAGCCGAAAAGGACTTTGTAGTCAAAACGGTACTCGGTGCCGCCAAGTCCAGCGAAACCGGCAACTATGGCGATGGAAAGATTTTCATCTCACCGGTCGACGAAATCTACACGATCAGTTCCGGCGTTAAGGAAGACTAATCCATTGCCGATTTTTGATTGCTGATTGCCGAATTAAAAAACAAGAGCCCAACGGCGACTGAGTTCGACAAATCGACAATCTAAAATCATCAATCGCAAATCAATTATCCCGAAGGGAGAATCATGAAAGAAGTAATGGCAGTCATACGAATGAATAAAATCAACGACACCAAGCGTGCGTTGAACGAAGCGGGCATCAGCTCCTTCACCGCCACCGGGCGGGTCCAGGGTCGTGGCAAAGGGCTGGTTGATTATCGCATCCTGCACGGCGCCGAAGAAGGTGCCCCGGAAGCGATCGAGCAACTGGGCCAAGGTCCCCGCCTCGTTCCCAAGCGTCTGATCACCGTTGTGGTGTCGGACGACTGGGTGGAAAAAACAGTTGAAACCATCATCATGACCAACCGGACCGGCAGCGCAGGCGATGGAAAGATTTTTGTCCTGCCGATTCTGGAAGCAACCCGTGTTAGAACTGGAGAAACCGTCACCGGCCCTTGCGGCGCCGACGTGCTCGACTCCTCAGGAGGTTTGAAATGAGTGAAAAAAGAAAACTACCCGATCCTTCCATTGTGAAGGAAGAAATTCTTGCAAAATATCCCCCGAAAATTGCGCGTAAACGTGCAAAATCCATGGTAGTCGTGGACCAGACGGTCGACCAGGAGATTCAGTCCAACGTCCGCACCATTCCGGGCATCATCACCCAGCGCGGCTGCTGTTATGCGGGTTGCAAAGGGGTGGTACTCGGACCGACCCGCGATATCGTCAACCTGGTACACGGCCCGATCGGCTGTAGCTTCTATGCTTGGCTGACCCGCCGTAACCAGACCGATGCCGGCGAAGAAGGCCCGGACGGCGAAAACTTCATCAACTACTGTTTCTCAACCGATATGCAGGATGAAAACATCGTATTCGGTGGTGAAAAGAAGCTGAAACAGGCGATTCAGGAAATTTACGAAATCTTCAAACCGAAGGCCATCGGCGTATTCTCCACCTGCCCGGTCGGTCTGATCGGTGACGACGTTCACGCCGTTTCCCGTGAGATGAAAGAAAAGCTCGGCGACTGCAACGTCTTCGGATTCAGCTGTGAAGGGTATAAGGGTGTATCCCAGTCGGCCGGCCATCACATTGCAAACAACGCGCTGTTCAAGCACGTGATTGGTAATGATGACACGGCACCGAAAGGGAAATACAACATTAACCTGCTGGGTGAGTATAACATTGGCGGTGACGCCTTTGAGCTCGACCGCATCTTCGACTTGTGCGGAATCAACCTGATCAGCACTTTCTCCGGTAACTCCACCGTCTCAGGATTCGAACGTTCGCATACAGCGGACCTCAACCTGGTGATGTGTCACCGGTCGATCAACTATGTGGCCGAAATGATGGAAACCAAATATGGTATTCCGTGGTTCAAGGTCAACTTCATCGGGGCTGAAGCCACCGCGAAAAGCCTGCGTCGTCTTGGTGAATACTACGGTGATGCGGATTTGATCGCCAGGATCGAAGAAGTGATCGCCGCAGAACTGCCGGGTGTTAAAGCCGCAGCCAAAGCGGTTCTCCCGACAACGGATGGCAAACTGGCCATGATGTTCGTGGGTGGATCCCGTGCGCATCACTACCAGGAACTCTTCGCTGAAATGGGTATGACCACCGTTTCCGCCGGTTATGAGTTTGCTCACCGCGATGACTATGAAGGCCGCAAAGTCCTTCCGAGCATCAAAGTGGACGCAGACAGCCGGAACATCGAAGAACTCAAGATTGAACCAGATGAAACCCGCTACAATCCGCGTAAAACGGAAGAAGAGCTGGCCGAACTCGAAAAGAACGGTCTTGAATTCAGCGAATACAAAGGTATGTACACCGAAATGGCCGACCAGTCCCTCATCGTGGACGACATCAGCCATTGGGAGTCTGACAAACTGATCGAATACTACAAACCCGATATCTTCTGCGCCGGCATCAAGGAAAAATATGTCGTTCAGAAAATGGGTATTCCGTTGAAACAGCTTCACAGCTATGACTACGGCGGACCGTATGCCGGCTTCGAAGGAGCCAAGAACTTCTACACCGATATTGAGCGCATGCTCAGCACCACCATCTGGAAGAAGCTCAAAGCCCCGTGGCTCAGTAAAGAAACCGACCCCTGCATCTGCGCGGAGTTTGTTGCCTAAAGAAAGTTAAAGGTTCAAGGGTTGCAGAGTTTAACGTCTCGCACTCTGAAACCCTGCAACCCTTTCACTCTTGAACCCTATATAACTGGAGAAAATAAAATGCTCTTACGACACACACCTAAAGAAATCACGGAACGCAAAGGGGTTACTATTAACCCGGCAAAAACCTGTCAGCCCGTTGGCGCAATGTACGCGGCGCTCGGCGTACACGGCTGCCTGCCGCACTCGCATGGCTCCCAGGGCTGCTGCTCGTATCACCGCAGTGTCCTGACCCGCCATTACAAAGATCCGATCATGGCCGGAACCAGCTCCTTCACAGAAGGTTCCTCGGTATTCGGAGGCCAGGCCAACCTGCTGGCAGCCCTGACCAACATGTTCACCATCTATAATCCGGATCTGGTGGCCGTTCACACGACCTGCCTGTCGGAAACCATCGGGGATGACATTCCGCAGATCGTCCATAAGGCGACTGAAGACGGAAAGATTCCGGAAGGAAAACACGTGATCCACTGTAACACGCCGTCCTATGTGGGTTCGCACGTCACCGGGTTTTCCAACATGTGCACCGGCATCGTCAAAGGTCTGGCGAAACATACCGGCAATGCCATCGATCAGGTCAACATCCTGCCGGGCTGGGTTGAACCCTCCGATATGCGCGAAATCAAGCGTATCGCCAAGGAAATGGAAGCCAAGATTGTGATGTATCCTGATACCTCCGATGTAGTTGACGCTCCGCAGACCGGTGAGTTCAAGATGTATCCTGCCGGCGGTACCACCGTGGAAGCCATTGCTTCATCCGGTGACAGCATCAAGACACTGGCTTGCGGATCCTGGGCTTCCGAAGATGCCGCCAAGCAGCTCGACAGCAGCTTCAAGGTACCGTACGAAGTACTCGACATTCCGGTCGGACTTTCCGCCACAGACCGCTTCATTGAAGCACTCGCCAATGCAGCCAAGGTTCCGGTTCCGGATTCCTTCATTGCTGAACGCGGTCGTCTGGTTGATGTGATTGCCGACATGACTCAGTACCTGCACGGTAAGAAAGTCGCCATCTTCGGTGACCCCGATCAGCTGATCCCAATGGTTGAGTTCCTGCTGGACCTCGACATGATCCCGACTCACGTGATCTCCGGAACCCCGGGCAAAAAGTTCACCGCCAAGATCAAGGAACTGTGTGCTGAAAAAGCACCGAACGTCCAGGTTCAGAACGGTGCGCAGTCCGACATGTTCCTGCTGCATCAGTGGATCAAGAACGAGCCGGTCGACCTGTTGCTGGGCAATACCTACGGAAAGTACATCGCTCGCGATGAAGAAATTCCGTTCGTACGCTACGGATTCCCGATTCTTGACCGTATCGGCCACAGCTACTTCTCGACCGTGGGTTACACCGGCGGTATCCGCCTGCTCGAAATGATGCTCGGCGCGATCATGGACCGTCAGGAACGTGAGTGCTCCGACATCAAAATGGAACTCGTAATGTAAAATGCCACACCCGTTCCCGCCTGTTCCGGAGGCGGGAACGAAAACCTTTGGAACCGGAGTGCGGGTATACTTACTTGCTGAATAACAGGAATCTCTCTCCTCCTCTGTTTGCACCCCGCACTCCGGTTCCATTTTCCAGCATTCATACCGCAGGCTTCCGGCCTGCTCCGGTTGAAGAGAACGCTACGCAGTACGTAATACACAATGCACCAGGAGTACGAAGCATGAAGGAAGTTAAAACGAAGTACGGCCTTATAACGGATTATCTGAATCTGAAAATGCATGATTCAGACCAGCCGGCATCTATTCTTCTCACCGGACACACGGAATTGGAGACGCCTTACGGGACTCTGATCCCACAGTATGAGGTTGAAGATCTGGGCAGGAAGGAACACAAATACGTCCTCTTTCATCCAAATGGAACCGTGCGGAAAGTTCCGCTGCAGGATCCTCAGAATATTGAAACCAATTATGGAACCATCGTTTCCGAAATGCTGCTGTT
Source organism: Pontiellaceae bacterium B1224 (assembly GCA_029432815.1). GTDB lineage: Bacteria > Verrucomicrobiota > Kiritimatiellia > Kiritimatiellales > Pontiellaceae > Pontiella. Next base: position 10,365 of record JAROBA010000037.1, read on the forward strand.
TTATAACGATGGAGCCCTGAAAAAGCTCTTCCCGCTCACCGGGAAATTAAGTGGTTACTGGAGCGAGGAAAATGAAGTTGCCCTCGCTGAAGACCTCAGTCTGGCACTTCCCTCCGGGAACATCACAGCAAAAGTAATCAGTCTCGGATTTTTTAAATCAGGCAGCATACGAAGCATCACACTTTGGCCGGGAGAAATTGTTTCGGTCAATACACCTGCTGGAAATATCGAAGCCAGAACCGGCATTTCCTTCTACGAAGACGGCAGCATCAAAAGCCTGGAACCGGCACTTCCAACCACCGTTGAAACATTGATCGGAACATTAGAGGCCTTCGACAACGATCCCGATGGTGTCTCCGGAGATATCAACTCCCTCAACTTTGATCCGGAAGGAAACGTCACCTCGCTGTCCACCACCTCAAGCAAAGTGATCGTAACCATTGATTCCGATACCGAGAAAACCTACCGGCCTACAGAACAAGAGAGTTTGTGTTCGGCAGCGGTTAAAGTGGCCGTGCCGTTAATTATCGAATTTATCGGCGACAAGGTGCGGTTCAATCAAAGCAATACCGACGTGTATGACATTGCTGACTGTTCATTTAAAACCGAAGAGTACGTAGCGGACCTAAGCATGCCCTGTTACGAATGTGCTTAAGCTCTTTTACGGAAAAAAAGGAATAAAAAAACAATGCCCGAAACAATTGTAAAACCCCTCGGAAAAATTACCGCTATTCTGGCTGATCTCGGACTGGAAGTCACCTATGCCTACGACGATCTCGTCTTTGTGCAGCACTCCGCTTTCCTGCTCCAATTCACCGATGAACCGACTACATTGAAGCTGTTCATCAACACCGAATGCGAACCGGATGTGGCAACAGAAGTCCAGAGCAACATGCTCGAAGCCCACGCCAAGGCAGGCTACAGCCTCATCCCCTCCGGGCAATTCACCATCTCTGAGAATGAAGGCGAGACGCTTGACCTGACATTTTCCTGATAAACGCAATTGCTCCACGAGCCAAACACCTGCGCAGCATATTCAGCGCACTTTAAAAGGAACGGTGATCTCTTTGGGATTCCTGTCCATGCAGGTTTCCGGTGTTATTTTCGGATTACTTTTTAGGCAGAAATCACAAAATCGAAGATATTCCTCCGGCGTCAGATAAAGACGCCGCGTTCCGTAATATTCGTTGTCTTGTTTATCATCACGCAGTTCAACACAAAACCTGATCAGGCTGGTTGGAATATCGCTTCTAAAAGATTATCGAGTGGACTTGGAATCACGAGTCTCCGAGCAATCCTCGCGATGATTTCTGCTACAGAAAAGTACTTAATGCGTGCGATCCTTTGGGCTTACGGATATCCAAAGTTAGGTAAGTCAAATTAGATAAACTCACAGCTCTTCTACGCGTTATTTCCTCTGCTCATATTTTAAGCCTCTGTAAACCCGGAAACGGAGTTGGCGCAACGGAATACCCAAGAAAACTTCGGTTTGCTGGAGCGGCCGCTATTCATAGCGCAGGGCGTCGATCGGGTTTAGGCGGGCGGCTTTTCGTGCGGGCCAGATTCCGAAGACGATGCCGATGATGGCGGAGAAGCCGAAGGCCATGTAAATGGATTCCTGCGTGAAGAGGACGGTCATTCCGCCAAACCGTTCGGCGAGATAGCCGACGCCGGCGCCTACCGCAATGCCCATGCACCCGCCAAAGAAACTGATGATCAGGGCCTCAATCAGGAATTGCATCATGATGTCGTTGCGCCGGGCTCCCAGCGCCTTGCGCAGCCCGATCTCGCGCGTGCGTTCGGTGACGGAAACCAGCATAATGTTCATGATGCCGATACCGCCCACCACCAGCGCAATGGAAGCAATACTGGAGAGCAGCAGCGACATAATCTTTCCGGTCGAAGAAACCGCATCCTGAATTTCGGCCAGATTGCGAATCTCAAAGGTGCCGCTTTCCACCCTGTGGCGTCGCTCAATGAGCGCCAGAATATCTTCCTGTGCGCGCTCCATCTGATGTGCCTCACCAATCTGAATTTCGAATCGTTCCACATAGTCCCGCCCGAACAGCCGGCGCATGGCGGTGGTGACCGGGACAAAAGCAGCATCGTCATAGTCGCGGAAGCCCCCGCTGCCCTTTTCCGGCAGCACACCGATGACGGTATAGGTGCGGCGGTTAATTTTAATCTTCTGGCCGATCGGATTCTGTCCGTCAAAAAGTTCCCGAACCGGCGTCACGCCCAGCACACAGACCATTGCCCTGGATTCCACTTCTGCTTCGGTGAAGAATCTTCCGATCTGAGGGTGGTAGAAGCGCATATCTTCATAATCGGGATCCACTCCCGTGACCCGACAGCTCCAGTTTTTATTACCGACTTTGAGCTGAACGGTTCCATCGATGGTCGCGCTGACCGCCACCACATTCTGAACCTCGTCACGCACCGCCTTTCCATCGGCCAGCGACAGTCTTGAAGTTGTGCCCTGCGCCTGGGAAACACCCCCGCGGGACCGACGCTGGGGATAGAGCATCAACAGGTTGGAGCCCAGCTGGCTCATCTGCTCTTCGATAGCCGCCTTTGCACCATTGCCGACGGCTACCGTGGCAATCACTGCCGATACCCCGATCATGATTCCCAAAGCTGACAGGGCGGTACGGACCTTGTTTGCATTGAGCGAACGAAGGGACTGCTTAACCAGCGTCCATCCCTCAAGCAGGGAATGCAGACCAAACCCTTTCGGGGTTTGTTTTTCAATGTCTGCTTTTCCAACCTTTGGAACTTCCGGAGCATTCGGATTCGGCGCATCGGACAGGATTTTACCGTCGCGGATTTCGATGATGCGCTGTGCATGGTTGGCGACATCGGAATCGTGTGTCACCAGAATGATGGTTAAGCCGCGCGCATGCAGCTCGCTCATGACCTGCATGATTTCTTCGGCACTTTTTGAATCGAGGTTTCCGGTCGGTTCGTCGGCAAAAATGATGGCCGGGTTATTCACCAGCGACCGGGCAATCGCGACACGCTGCTGCTGACCGCCGGAGAGTTCGTTGGTGTGATGCGACTTACGGTCGCCCAGCCCGACCAGATCGAGCATTTCATTTGCAATATCAGATTTCTTCCCGTTGCGTGCATAGATCAGCGGCAGGCCGACATTCTCCAGTGCACTGGTCCGCTTGAGCAGATTAAACTGCTGAAAGACAAAACCCATGATGCGGTTTCTAAACTCCGCCAGCTGATTTTCGGAAAAGTTGGTCACATCGGTTCCGTCGATTTCAAATGTTCCATCGTCTGGAACATCCAATAATCCGAGAATATGCATGAGCGTGGATTTACCGGAGCCGGACGTGCCGATGATCGCGACATATTCACCCTGCTCTACCGTCAGGGACACCCCATCGAGCGCCTTTACCTCGATTTCGCCCATCTGATAGGTCTTACGTAGATTTTCAACCCGAATCATTAACGCACTCTCCGGCTTACTGTTGGGGAGAACAGTCCCCCGCCGCCTTCCTTGCGAGCGCCGAGGTTCATGCGCTGAATTAAAACCTCATCGCCTTCTGCGAGGCCTTCCAGGATTTCAGTATAGAACCCGTCGCTTACACCGACCTTAACGCTTTTCATCTCGGGGTTTTCCGGATCGTCCGAAGTAACGAGAACAAAGCTTTCAACCGGTGCACTGCCTGGACGTCCAGCACTTTTCTGCCCGCTCCCTTCTCCGCCCCCTGCGCCTCCCGGCCCACCGCCCTGGGCGACCTGCTGCAGGCGCTCCTGGATTTCCGCATCGGAAAGGCCGCGTTCCTTCATCCGGTCAATCATCATTGATTTACGCTCATCTCCCGACATGCTGGATGTGTCCGGCCGCGAGCCGACCTTCTGCTGGATGGCCGAAACCGGCAGCGTTAAAACGCCCATCTTTTCTTCCGCGATAAATTCAAGATTAGCCGTCATGCCGCTGCGCGCGAAACGCGGAAGCCGGTTGGCACGGACATCCACTTCATACATGGTGACATTACTTTCAACCTTGGCATCGTAGGCAATTTTTTCAACCACGCAGCCAAACTCCTCGTCCGGATAGGCTTCAAGGGAAACAAGAACCTGCTGATCGTTTTCAATCTGGCCGATGTCGGTTTCGTCGAGGTTGGCGACAATAATCAGGTCATCCGCAATCACCACCACCGAATCGGAAGAAGCAATGGACTGCCCCGGCTCAAAGTTGCGGGCGATAATGGTTCCTTCCAATGGCGAAATCAGCGGTGAAGGTTTGTAGAGATCCGCCCAGTATTCATACTCATCTTTACTCGTGGCCAACGCGGCATCGAGCAGCGTGGCGCGTTCGGTTGAGCTGATCCAGCCGAGGATCTGGCCTTTTTTTACTGAGTTGCCTTCATCCACCATCAATTCTTCCAGGCGCCCGGCAATCGGCGGTTTTACATCGAGCCGGTTCCGCGGCTGCACCTCGCCGGTCGTTTCCACGGTGATGCGGATATCGCGCAGCTCAACTTTTTGAACGTCATACGACGGACCGGAGGCTTCGGCTCCTTTTGATTTGGATTTCTGCGTCCAGAAATAAATGCCGCCGCCGATTACGGCTAAAATGATAATCCACTTAATTTTCTTCATGTTACTCACCCTTCTCCGTCGTCTGCCAAACACTCCAACCCAATGCATTTTTCCAGCGAGCCTGTTCCGTTTCCGAAGACCGCCGGCGCGTCAAATAGGTTTTCTCCAATGAAATCAGGTTACTTTCAATCAGATCCCAGTCCTCATACGAGAGCAGGCCCTGCTTGTATTTTGCCGTGGAAATTTCCGCACGCAACTGCTCCGCTTTCATCAGCTCAAGCTGAACCGCTTCGCTTTCAACCGCATCGATGTATGAATTCCATTGTTGCTGCAGCGTTGCCAGCAGTGTATTTGCCGTATTCAACAGGGCCATTTCCGACTGAATAATGCCCTCCTTCGCTGCGGCCACATCGCTTTTAATCCGGTTACCGGTATAAATTGGAATACTGGCATTCAGCCCCACGTTCCAGCTGCTGTTATAAACATCGTAATTACCGCTGTTGAGCCCGGTTGAAGCGCTAAACGAAATTTGCGGGAAGCGAGCGCTGCGCGTGATTTTCATACCTTCCTTCGAAGATTCAATCTGCGTGGTCGCAATGAGATAATCCGGGGTCTGCTTCATCAATGACGAAAGGTCCGCCAGTTTTTCCGGCGGCAAGGCCAGCAATTTACCCGATGCCCCTTGAGTCGGTTCCGGCACGCCCAATGCGGCGGCCAGGTTGCGCAAGGCATAGTTCAGCGACCGCTTGGCTTCGCGCACATCGTATTGAGCCTGCGAAAGCTGCGCCTTACTGCGCGCCAGGGAACCGGCATTTTCACGGCCGCCGTCGAAACGAAGCTGAATCAGGCGCAGGTTATTCGCTCTGCGCTCCTCGATTTTTTCGGTGAGCTTAATCGAATCCTGCGCATAGAGCACATCGATGTAGGCCAGACGGGTTCGCAATTCCACATCTGAAAGCGTCTGCCGATACTGCTCATTCCCCACGTCCAGCTTTGCAATGGCCTGTTTGCGTTTGGCCACGTTTCCGCCGCCACTGAACAGGTCCTGACTCAACGACAGACGCCCGCTTGCATTCTTCGTGTCACTAAAACTGTTCTGCGATTCAACCTGGCCGAACGAAGCCCCCGCCGAAGCACTCACCTGCGGCAGGAAAACCGAGGTGGCCGAAGACACGCCGTACTCCAATGCGCGCACTGCAGCCCGTGCCGCTACCAGATCGGGATTATGCAGATGCGTCTGCTGGAGACACTGTTCCCAGGTAAGAAATTCGTTGGTTTGTGCCAGCACCGCCGATGCTGACAACAGGGCAATCATCAATAATCTGTTCTTCATGAACTCTCCGTGCAAAACAACCAAACCTTAAAAGGGAAGGATTATTGCACGGATTTCAAATAAAAGTCCGTCACTTTTTTTCCAGAGATTGGAAATTAATGGAGTCGGGCGCGAATGCGGTAAAACCGATTGGAATCGGTATTCGAAACGGACTGAGTGGTTTGCGAAACGGAACCATCAAACCAGTCTACCTCAACCGCCCAGTTCTGATTCGTCAGTGCATCGCAGAATTCAACGCAATATTTCCGATCTTCGGAACTCTCAAAAGTCAGCTTAACCGCATTGGTATAGGCCGAAACCGCCAAATAGGACGTTCCAAGGTTTGGATCTGTATTCGCAATCCATTCTTCATAATTCGTAAAGCCGTCCGCATCCGGATCATCCTCGGCATCCGAAACCGAATGCTCCGCCTCCCACCAGTCCGGCAGCCCGTTCATGCTCGTGTCGTAGTCCACAATCACCGATTTGATCCAATCAATATAGTCATGGATCATCGCGGCGCGGTTTTCAAAAAACATCGTATCGCTGGATCCATAGCGATACAGATTGATGCCCGTCAGTTTCCATTCAGATTCGTCTTCAATAAAAACCGGGCCGCCGGAATCATAAATATTCCCGCCGGCTTCATAGTCGGTATCATTCAGATTAAACGGCATTTCAAAACATTTGGTTGTAACCGTTCCTGACGTACCGCCGACATCAACACTATCAGTTGTTTCGCCGTTTCCCCGGTTCGTACCCCATCGTTTCACCCACTGCTCATCGGTTTGCGTGAATGAAGAGGATGACACCGCTCCTTTATAGCCATAGCCGGCCAAAAGGAGCTCTTTGTAGGAGCGGGATCTCCCGGAACCGGTATAAATTTCACCGCTATGCAGGGCATAATACCCGGGCAACGGTTTGTCGTATCGGACCAACGCTAAATCTGCCGAGGCATGGAACACGATCTCCTGCTGGATATACACGTCTCCGTTAATCGTCAGGTTCGTTTTACCGCTGTCATCATCGGCAACATGCGCCGCCGTCAAAATCCAATAATGATCCACCGCAACTGCGGAAGATCCTTTGTAGTTGTAGATTGAATCCCAATTCAATGAGTAGCCAGCAAGCGCCGGATTGGTTTCCGCCACCGTATAGTCATCAACCGCAATGGCCGAGGCTCGCCCGGCCATCCCAGTCAGCAACAGGGCTGCAACACTCAACTTTACCAACCAACAACCCATCGTATGCTCCAAACTCAAAATCACCTCATGTTGACCACATAACCGGACAAGGCACCAAGAAAAAATATGCAGGTTTAACAAGCAGGATTCCTTCCAATGATTGGAAGTTTCTCGCCCTTCCAATCCGATCTGCTACATTTCGCCGTTATGGACAAAGATCAGATATATACCGATTCGATGGCAAACATTGCCAACTTCAGTTTCGATGCGCGGGTCGCCGATGTTTTCACCGACATGATCGAGCGCTCCGTTCCCGGTTACCGTTCCATTATCACCATGATTGAAACGCTGACCGAGCACTATGCCCAACCCGGCAGCAGGCTTTACGATCTCGGCAGTTCCCTCGGCGCCTCCACCCTTTCGATGCGTCGCGGCATCACAGCCAAAGACTGCACCATCATTTCCGTCGATAATTCAGAAGCTATGGTTAAACGGTGTCGAAAAGTGATGGATCGGGATCTTCACGATACTCCGGTTGAGGTGATCTGTTCCGATATTCGGAATGTTGAAATTACCGATGCCTCCGTAGTCGTCCTCAATTTTACCCTCCAGTTTATCCCGCCCGAAGAACGGTTCCAACTCTTGGAAAAAATCTCCGCCGGCATGCGCCCCGGCGGCGTGCTGATTCTTTCAGAAAAGGTGATTTTCGAAGACCAACATCTGGATGAACTGCTCTTCGATATTCACCACGACTTCAAACGGGCGCACGGGTATTCCGATCTCGAAATCAGCCAGAAACGGTCCGCGCTCGAAAATGTACTCATCCCGGAAACGATCCCGACCCATCGAAACCGCCTGCTCAAAGCCGGCTTCACCTCGGTCGATGTCTGGTTCCAATGCTTCAACTTCATGTCCATGCTCGCCATTAAATAAATGAAAATTGATTACTCCGAATTGTACGAACGGCTGAAGGGCTCCGAACTGGAATCATGGATTCCCTTACTGCCCGATCTCATTGCCCACGGCCTGCGCCCCGAACGCCATGGCCTCATGCCGCAGTGGGAAGATGCGCTGGAAAAACTTCCAATGATTGGAAACAATTCGGTTGAACTGAAATCCGAAGTCCGGGCCGAAGGCGAAACGTTCCAGGGATTGGAAGAAATGCTCCGCACCTTCCACCCCTGGCGTAAAGGGCCGTACCACATTCACGGCATCGACATCGATACCGAATGGAGGTCCGACTGGAAGTGGGACCGCGTGGTCCCGCATATCCAATCCTTGGAAGGCCGTACGATTCTCGACGTCGGCTGCGGCAACGGATATCATTGCTGGCGCATGGCCGGCGAAGGCGCAAAACTGGTTATCGGCGTTGACCCCTCCGCCATGTTTGTCTGCCAGTTTTTTGCCATGAAAAACTTTCTGCATGATCCGCGGGCCTGGGTGCTTCCACTCGGTATAGAAGATGTCCCCGCCTCACCCGGAGCATTCGACACCGTCTTTTCCATGGGCGTTCTGTATCACCGAAAATCGCCGATTGAACATATCGAGCATCTAAAGTCTTTCCTCAACCCCGGCGGCGAGCTGGTGCTGGAAACACTGGTCGCCGACGGCGCGGAGGGCTATTCCCTCATCCCGCACGGTCGCTACGCCAAAATGCGCAACGTCTGGTTTATTCCAAGTGTCCAGACCCTGGAACTATGGCTCAAACGCTGCGGCCTGAAAAACATCCGCACCGTCGATGAAAACGTAACCTCTCTTGAAGAACAGCGCACCACCGACTGGATGACCTTCGAATCGCTCCCCGATTACCTCGATCCCAACGACCGCACCAAAACGGTCGAAGGCCACCCCGCCCCCAAGCGGGCAGTACTGCTTGCCACGGCAAAGTAGACCAGCCCATCGCCATTAGATGCAACTGCTCTAAACGAGCAGCGAACCCCTTTATGGGCCGTCATTGGATCTAGTATAATATACTAGTTTTTCGTCTCTTGGCTTGTGAACGCCATATTGAAATGGTCTATTCCCGCCTTTTCAGAACTCAACCCATGAATAAACTTATGAACAAAACAATCAAAATAACACTTCGAATTTTAATTATAACCCTTCTTGCAGGAGGAACTTCAGCTGACGTCATCAGCAATGGTGGCTCGTTAAACCTCTCCGGCAAAGGCGAATCCCTTGACTACATCGACCAAAGCTTCTCTACTGCAAATGGCCTCGTCATCGAATTCGACTTTTCCACATGGAAAACCGGCTTTATGTCCGATGGATTCACCTTGGCACTATTTGATGCAGACACGACATCCCCCACCGTCGGAGCATTCGGAGGCTCTCTGGGCTATGCCAATCGCAGTACTACAATAGCAGGTCTCTCCGGCGGCGTACTTGGAATCGGCTTCGATGCCCATGGAAATTTCTCGTCGGACATCGACGGAAAAACAGGAGGAAACGAAAGCTCCACTCCCAATTCAGTTTCTCTTCGTGGATCTGAAAGCTCCGCATATGCATACATCGCCGGAACCAGCAGCCTGTCCGATTTCATGAATAACAGCGATGCAGCGACTGAAGCCGAAGCCCTTACCCGCAACGTGCGCATCACAGTCAGTGCCGCCGAGCAGGTTACCGTCGAATGGAAAACCGACGGAACTGAAAGCTGGGAAACCCTTCTCGATGTCGATGCTTCTGCCCAAATGGATCTAACCGACGCGGTCAAGGTGGGCATCACCAAAAGCTTTAACGACAATATCAACGCGCAAATCAGTAACCTGACCGTTATTCCGGAACCGGCCATAATTTCCCTTTGCCTGGTGTTTGGCGGTGGCCTGCTCATTGCACGCCGTATATTCGGCAACTGATTTTCCAATCCTTGGAAATCGTATATAGCGAGTGGAACAAATCCACTCGCTTTTTTTATTTCCACGAACCATTCCCCCAATGCGACAACGCAGCGCGAAATTCTGTTTCGCGTTCCCGATCCTGTAGCGCGAAATTCCGTTTCGCGTTTCCAGCAGAGCAGTGCACCCGAAAACTCGAAACTGAATTTCGAGCTACAACCGATCTGCCGCCTGAAGGCGGAACTACATGCTTTCATTCTGCGCCTTCCGTGGTTTACCTTTATCGCTATGAATCTCTCTAAGTTTGGTGAAAAGTTTACGCGCAAGGCCGGGATTACCCAGTTGATGGATGATCTGGGTGCGGCGATGGCGGGCGGCGATATGCTGATGCTCGGCGGTGGCAACCCCGCGCATATTCCGGAAGGTCAGGATTTCTCCGATGATATGGACTCTTCCTCAGTATCGGGAGTCCCTTTGAAATAATTTTCATCCCCACAAAAGGGATTTCGTCCCCCTAAATCCACCGGTTCATCAACTAAGCCTCGTTGAACAGCTCCTCCAATTGCTAGAAGCCACCCGTTAAGACGGGGTATGACGCCCCAGATAAATGACGAAAAACAAGTAAGGAGCATAAAATGAAAACAGGAATAATTGCCATTACGGCAACAATATTACTTTGTGGAATTGCGCAAGCGGATCTACTTACTGCAAACGACTCCGGGGTCACAGGCTGGAGCACCTGGAGTGCATTGGGAGGAGGATATACGGAAGGAGATTATACCGTGAACGAAGGGCCCTATGGAGCTGCGTCCAACGGAGGAATTCGGACGGGTTTAGGCGACATTGATGGAACGGCTCATTTTTATATGACCGATTCATCTCCGATTGCGTTTCAGCGAACCGACGGAGGAACCTTTGATCTCACAAGCCTGAGCATTGCGAATGCTTCAGCATCCGCCAACACCCTTTATATTTATAAGAATCGAGTCTCCGGCTCTCTTGGAGAGCTAGTCGATGAGATCAGTTTTTCAGGGAACGAAGTCAAAACAGACCTTGTCGTGTCTGGTTTAACCGGCGTCGAAAATGTGACCTTCTGGACCAGTACCAATAATGGATATCTGTTTGGCATCGATAACGTAAGTGTCGCTGTGCCCGAACCGGCTACACTGGGATTGGCTGTAGTGTTCGGCGGCGGGATCCTCTTTGTCCGCCGCATCTTCATGATCTAGTCTTCCAATCCTTGGAATCGGCAAAGGCGGGCGGAGCAATCCCCCGCCTTTTTTCGTGTATTTCGCCCATTTCGTGTTTACCTTCTCCAAATGAATCTCTCTAAGTTTGGTGAAAAGTTTACGCGCAAGGCCGGGATTACCCAGTTGATGGATGATCTGGGTGCTGCGATGGCGGGCGGCGATATGCTGATGCTCGGCGGTGGCAACCCCGCGCATATTCCGGAAGTGCAGGATTTGTTTCGCGAACGCATGGAGGCCATTCTGGCCGAACCGCGCGGTTTCGAAACCATGATCGGAAATTACGACGGTTCGCGTGGGAACCAGGCCTTTGTCGAAGCCCTGGCGAAATTACTCCGCGAAACCTTCGGCTGGGAGATCGGCCCGCAGAATATTGCCCTGACCAACGGAGCCCAGAGCGGATTGTTTTATTTGTTCAACCTGTTTGCCGGCGAGATGCCCGACGGATCGAAAAAGAAAATCCTGTTTCCGCTGACCCCGGAATACATCGGCTATGCCGACGCGGGTCTCTCAGACGATTTTTTCGAAGCTCGGCGCCCCAGCATTGAACTGCTCGAAGACGGCCAGTTTAAATACCACGTAGATTTCCAGGCCTTGGAAGTCGGCGACAATATCGGCGCCATGTGCGTTTCGCGACCGACCAATCCCACCGGCAATGTATTGACCGGCGATGAAATTATGCATCTCGATGCCATTGCCCGGGAAAAGGATATTCCATTCATCATCGATGGCGCCTATGGCACGCCCTTCCCCGACATCATCTACACCGACGCCACGCCCATCTGGAGTTCCAACACCGTTTTAACGATGAGCCTTTCCAAGTTCGGGCTGCCCAACCTGCGCACCGGCATTGTGATTGCCCGCGAGGAAATTGCATCGGCCATTGCCGACATCAACGGCGTGATGAACCTGGCTCCGGGCGGCATCGGCTCGCGGATGGCGATGGAAATGGTGCGCACCGGTGAAATCATCCGGATCAGCCACGAAATCATTAAACCGTTTTACAAACGAAAAGCCTTCCAAACCCTGGAACTTTTCCGGCAGGAGCTCGGCCCTTCGACAGGCTCAGGACCGGCTGTGCCCTATCGGATTCATAAACCGGAGGGAGCGCTTTTTCTCTGGATCTGGTTTCAGGATCTGCCGATCACTTCCGCCGAACTCTATGAACGGTTGAAAAAGCGGAGCTGTCTGGTTGTGCCGGGCTCCTATTTTTTCCCGGGGTTGGAAAACGAGGACTGGCAGCATAAACACGAGTGCATCCGCGTGACCTATGCGCAGGATGATGCGGTGGTGGCAGAAGGTGTGAAGATCATTGCGGATGAAGTGCGCAGGCTTTTTGCGTAACGTGTATTGATTATTACGTATTGCGTATTACACTGAACATCCATTAGTCAGATGCTCTGTAAAAAGCAATACGCAGCAGGTAATAAGGAACAATATATGAGAACCCATTTCACTTTTTTCATACTGATCACCGTTGCACTCTCTACGCGGGCAGGTGATGTCGTCCTAAAGGGCGGCACCAAGATACAGGCACCGATTCTCAAGCAATCCGACGATGCCACCGTGCTCGATCTGGGCTTTACCGTACTTCGTGTTCCGAATGATGAAATCCTGGAAACCTATGAGGACGAAGCTGTTGAAGGCACTGTTCCAAACGATAGTGATGGGCTCTATTCCATGCAGATACCGAACCGCATCTCCACAGCTGAAGCCGCCAAACTGTATGCCCCCGCCGTGGTGCTGGTGAAGACGGCCGCCGGACTCGGCTCGGGATTCTTCATTAATAAAGAAGGCTATCTGATTACCAATTTTCATGTGATTGCCGGCGAAAAGAAAATCTCCGTCACCCAGTTTCTGCAGGAAAACCAGATTATGCGCCGGGTCGTGCATAAAGATGTTGAGATCGTTGCCACTGCTCCGTTCCATGATTTAGTCGTGCTGAAAGTGAATAATTTCGACACCGAAATTACCCCTGTCATTTTTGCTCCGGAAGAAAACCTGGGCATTGGCGAAGCGGTCTTTGCCATTGGCAATCCGCTTGGACTGGAACGAACCGTGACCGAAGGCGTACTCAGCCAAACCCATCGGAATTTCGGCGGCATTCTCTACCTGCAGGTCGATGCCGCCGTTAACCCGGGCAACTCCGGCGGCCCTCTTTTCAATACACGCGGGCAGGTGATCGGCGTCATTAATATGGGGGTATCTTCCATGGAGGGGCTTAACTTTGCCATACCGGCGCGCCACTCGAAATATATTCTCGATCACATTGATGCATTTGCCTACGACGCCACCAACCCGGAATCCGGCTTTGTCTATCCCGATGCACCGCGCCGCCCCGGAAAATTTTCAACTGAACAGAAGGAAAAAAACGATGTCACTACTCCGTAAATACTCCGCCCTCTCGCTGCTTCTTGCACTTCCCTTTGCGGCATCCGCACTGCAACGGACCGATCTGCTGCCACCGCAGGGGCAGGCGTATGTTCAAGTATCCAATACCACCAGCTTCTGGGCCGCCCTCCAAAAATCCTCGATCGGCAAACTCTGGGTGGACCAGCAGTTTCAGGACTTTCTGGGCAATCCCGACAAAGAGACCTGGAATGCCTTCTTTTTCAACGGCGAAAGTAAAGCTGAGGACGATGTTTTTGTGGAGCAGTTGAAAATGCTCACCGGCGAAGTGGTGCTCGCTTTCGATATTGAAACCGACAATATCTACATTATCGCCGATATGAGTGCGAAAGATTTCGAGCGCGGACTGGAGCTGGACGATCAGTTGCGCAAGGTTGTTGAAAACCCGTTCGAAGTGATGAAGAGCACCTTCCAGGATGTGGAAATTATTCAGCATATCGACGCCCCCGGAACCGCAGAAGAATCCATCTCCTGGCAGGCGCATGTGGGGCGCACTTTTATTATGGGCTACACGCTCGAATGGGTGGAGCAATGCATTGTCCGCCTGAAAAAGGAGGAGATACAGGAGCCCAAGGGAAACCCGACTCTCAATCTGAATCTGCCAGTGAAAACACTGTTTCTCGATTCTGCTGATGGCGAAGAAGACCAGGCTCTCTTCGATGCACTCGGCCTTCTGGGCATTGAAACATTCCGCTCACGCATTGAACTGCTCGACACCGAAATGGTCGTTGACAATAACCTGGTCATCGATGACCTCGAACGCGGCCTTTTCACCCTGCTCGACACCGAACCCTCGGAACTGCCCACGGTGACCTTCATTCCTGAAAACCCGGCCTCACTCGAAGTGGGACGCTTCGATCTGTACGGTCTATGGCAGGAAATTCCGCTCATGCTGCTGCAGGCCTATCCGGAATCGAAAGCGGAGTACGACATGATACTCACCATGCTGCAACAGCAGACCGGCATCGATATTGAACAGGACCTACTGGCCCATCTTGGCACAAAATATCTTGCATTCGCATCAGAAGGTAAAAGCCAGTCATCCATCATTGCACTTGAACTCGAAGACGGCATGGCGTTTAAACAGGGCCTCGAGTCTGCCCTCTCCGCACCGGCCATGCAGCCGTATGTGGCCGCCGGCCTGGAGATTTCCGATTTCCTCGATCATACCATCTACACCATAAAGGATGCCGATCAAACCGAAGCAATGGGCGTTGCTCTCACCGACAACTATCTGCTGTACGGCGACCCCGAAGGACTGCGCCAGGTGATCCGCAGCATCACCAGCGAAGCAGCAGCCAATATGGCTTTTGAACAGACGGAACTGGTGAAAGGGCTCCGCAAAAATATTTCCCCGCGGGCCTTTGGATTCAGTGGCATTGATTGGAAACGAAATATGGATGCCATTCTGCACGAGCTGGCGAAACCAGGCTATTTTTCACTGATTGAGCAAAACTGGGCCACCAGCGGCTCTGCGCTGCCGCCGCCGGATTTCAGCAAACTGCCGCCGGCCGAGCACATTGCCTCGTTCTTCAATACGTCCTATCAGTATATCGAAGCCGATAACAACGGGCTGCATCAGAAAATCATTCTTAAATACTAACGGCGGCCCTGCCGCCTGAATATCGAATAAAGAACAAGGAATATCGAATGTCGAAATTTGCCACGTTCACGCTCTCCGCACTTTTAGCCAGCCTGTCGATTGCCGAAGAAAAAGTCAGAGACTTCGGTTTCCAACCACTGGAAATCTATAAGTTCAAAATGGGAACCTCGCGGTTGGTCGTCACCGACATCAATGGCGACGGACTCGACGATATTCTCTTTGCCAACAACCATATTTCCCGTCTGGAAATTCTGATTCGAAAGCCCAACGAAGAAAAGCTGGACGATCTGCCGGAGCTTGAAGACCGCTTTGAAGATCGGGGCATGATTGTTGACCAGGGCATTAAAGCGGTCCGCGTGGCAGATCTGAATAACGACGGCCTTCCGGACATTGCCACCTTCGGCACCGCCCTCGGCACGCAGGTTCGCTATCAAAAGGAAGACGGCTCCTTCCAGACCCCGGAACGGATTTTTATTAAAAATCCCGCCACGGTCACCACCATTCAGATTGGCGACCTGAACCAGGATGGTCTGAAAGATATTCTTGTCTGCCACCGCGATGAAGCGGAGCTGCTGTGGAACAGCGAAAGCAAACCGTTCCTCGACAAGAAAACGCTGACCTTTTCCGGCGATAAAAGCTTCTTCGGAGATATTGCCGATGTGAATAAAGACGGCATCCCCGACCTCGCCTTTCATTTCAACACCTCGCGGAATCCTCTCAAAATTCGGTATGGCAAGGGCGAGGGCCTGTTCGGCACCGAACAGCCGATCGATCTTCCACAGCGCCAATATATGGACATCCTGCAGGCCGAGGGATCTGATCCGCAGATCGGCATGGTGTTGCGAAACCGGTTGGCCTTCCGCCTGTACGATTTCATTGAAAAAGAACAGCCGCAACTGATGGAAGCCCAGGAGGTTTCCCCGGGCCGCATCGGCCTCGAAGGCACGAATAAGAAAGCGTCCCCGGCCTGGATCTCAGCCGACTTCAATGCCGACGGATTCGACGACCTGCTGGTGGCCGCTCCGGAACTGAGCCGCCTGCACCTCTATTCCGGTACCGAAGCCGGACTCGACCCTGAACCGGAACGCATCGATACCCTCTCCGATGTGGTCCGCATGTCGCGCTCCGCCAACGGCGATATCCTGCTCCTCAGCAATAAAGAAAAGATTGCCGCCGTGCATGCTGCCGACGATCTCAAACGTTTCCCCGCCATTCAGAGCCTGCCCGGCGATACGCTGGCCGCCTGCGCTGTTGAATCCGGCAACGACAACTGGTTTGTCTGCAAGAACACCGACAAGGAACTGCTGCTTGTTAAACAGACTCGCGACAGTGATGAGCATGAGGTCTTCTATCTCGATATGCAGAACGATCCGAACGATCTTCTGGCCTTCAGCCTGCCCGACGGAAAAACCGGCCTCATTTTCTTTATGGCCTACGATACGCCGAAAATGTACCTGTTCGACGGAGAAAGCATTGAAGAGCTGACCAGCGAATCCTTCCGGGCTCTCACCCAGCGACTCACACTTTCCAACCTTCAGATGCCGACCCCCGGCGATGGTTCCGTGCTGACGGTTTCGCAGGGCGCCATTGCCCGCCGGTTTGAATGGAAAGGCGACCGCTACGAAGTGACCCGCCAGTTTAACCCAGAGAATCCCCGCGGCGAAATGGTTGCCTCCACTCCCTATTCCCTGCTCGACGGCTCATCCGGCACCTTCTTCTACGACCGGAACTCCGGCGATCTCATCCGCTTCGCAGCAGAAGGCAGCGAATGGGGCAAAATCCATATTCCCGATGCAGATCAAACCATCTTTGATCTCGTTCAGCTCAAGCATCCGAAGCGCGATATTATCGTCATGCTCGACCGCACCGGCATCAATGAAGTGGTCGGCAACGGAACCAAGCTCGACATCGAAGTGGCCGCGGAATATGTCAGTCCTTCCGAAAACACCCTGCTCGCCTATGCCAAATTAGTGAAACTCGGCACCCCGCCCCGACCAATGGTCGCTCTGATTGATCCGTCCAACCGGGCTGTAGAACTCGTCAGCTATCAGGATGAAGAACTCGTGAACGACCTCGTTTTTGAAGTCTTCCTCACCTCCGACTTTGCAGACACCGGGAAATCCCGTGGCACCGAACCGCACGACCTCGAAACCGGCGACCTCAACGGCGACAGCATCGGCGACCTCGTCGTCCTCGCGCACGATAAAGTCCTGATCTATTTGGGGGAATAAAGTTTCCTGACGCGTTTTTCTCTTGGTGAGAGTTATAAGAAGCATCGCTCTTCATCACAGCCCTGCCTCTTTCGGGTTGTGCTCGTTCAAGGGATCGCCTTTTAATAAAGTTTAAAAACCACCGGAGTGGAATCAACTTCAGTCGTAAGGTCCAAATGGGATAAATGTAACTTTGACACTCAATATAGGAAATAATGCAAATGATTAAATACCTATTGATCCCCCTGCTGTTTGCCTCATCAAGCTACGGTAAACAGGTCAACGAATGGAGTCGTGAAGCAGTTATTTGTGCGCATAAAATAGTGAACGAGTATTTAAAGCCCGAAATCGTTTCTTTACTCGACCGGACGACACTGTTGTCGTGAGATGCGAGGTTTTTTTAAGGTCTGCGGACATACCATAAGATATAGACGGATTCCCATGAAAGAAATGACGACTTACTGAGCTACGCACAAGTGACTTCACCTTATTTAACCTCCTGCCGTACCGTAGCCCCGTGGAGCAGGGTTTTACATTTCCAAGGGTTGGAAACAGAATAATCTCCCACGACTATCGAAGGTGCCGACGCAACGCATCCAGAACTCATGGGCGGGACGCCCATGCCACGAGGAACACCCTTCTGATCCCAATTGTACTTGCCATAAATACCCCCGCTTTCCAACATGTGCCCCCCGTATCGAATATTGGAGACAACCATTAAAACTATCTTTGCAGTCATATTCGGAATCGGCATTTACACCGTCCTCAGCATTTTCCCATGGATCGATATGCTCGCGTTGCCTATTGCAATCCTGGGAGGACTCGCTGCGGGAACATATTTGTTTTCCCGAACTGATTAAAAAAATCGAACCAGTCATCTGAGGTGGTCCGCCGATCCGGCTTATCCTTCATACCAAAAAAAAATGACTCATTTTTCCGTATGTTGGAAATTTCCAAGGTTTGGAAGTTTAAATTCTCGGGTATCCGCTGCCGGGCAGGAGCTGGACTTTTTTAACGACCTTGGGAACCAGCCCGAGGGTGGCCAGCAGAACAATCAGCATGGTGGCGAAACCGAGCAGCAGCGAATCGTAGGCCGAAAACGTCTTCCCCAGCAGCGTCCATTCGGGGGCCAGCAGCTTCCAGCTGATCGACCGGGAAATAAACAGCTGCGAGGCCGCAATCCCGGTGCTGAACAACGTCATGCAAACGGCGGTGGAGAGTGCTTTATTACGGGCGGGTATCAGCTCCAGCATCTCTGATGTGATGGCAATCCCTTTGGTTGCATCGAGAACGCTGAACAGGAAGGTACAGATCCCGACCTGCAAAATCAGGGGAAGCGGAATCCACTGGCGCGCCAGCATCGTCAGAATCAGGATGGCAAACGAAACGTGCGACAGCAGAAAAACCACCCGTGTTCCCCAACGATCGACCAGCCGCCCGCCTACCAGATTACCGGCCACGCTGCCGACCAGAAACAGGGTGCCCATCAGCTGAATCTGCGCCGGAGAAAATCCGAACACGTCTTTCTGCATCAATCCATATACCAGCGGAATGGCTGCGGTGAACAGCGTGATCAGCAGCACATAGCCGTTGAAGGCCCCGAACCCCTGAATTTTAAAAACCGATGACAACGCTTCTTTAAACGAGGGTCGGGGATGCTGGTCTTTATGCTCTTTCTCCAGCTCCGGAATCCGCGCAAAACTGAAATAGCGCCCAATCTGCGCGACACATACGATCCCTACAATAATCTGAAAAGTTCCCATGGTTTCCGAAAGCCCCAGCATTCGGGTGATCAGGAGCGAAAACAGAATTGAGACGGTCATGAACGTGACTCGCAGCCGACCGAAAAAACGCCCGCGGATTTCCTTGGGGATGATGGGGTTCAGCAAGGCAAACCAGCCCGCTCCCTGCAACGTACCGCCCAGCGAAAAGATCAGCACCGATCCCGCCACGATCGGCAAAGCCCAGCGAGGATTGAACCAACCGGTCCCCATGGTCAAAATAAGACCGGTCACTACCAACACCTGACCGATCAGAGCCAGACGGAGCTTCCCGGTCCGGTCGGCAAGAAACGCGCAGGGCAGCAGCAGCAATGCACTGACCAGCGGAGGCAGCGCAAACATAAAGGCCACCGCAGCACTGCTGAGTCCGAGCTTTGTGAAATAGTTGAGGAAAAATCCATTTTGAAAAAAGGACGCACTCAACATTCCGAGGCACTGTGTCAGAATGATGGTATTGAAGGCCCTTTTTCTCTGTTGATCGGAAAGCATATAAAATCCGTATGGGTAAGTGCAGGAATAAAGGATTATTCGATTCGTGGAATATTGTAAACCACGCGTGTCCGTGAATGCATCGGAACGGTTCAAATTTCAAGTTTCCAATTTCAAGTTTCATCCCATTCCCCTACTCTGCGCTCCATGGAATCAGGACTTTATATTGTTGGTACGCCGATCGGTAATCTGGGTGATATTTCTTTCCGGGCATTGGAAACCTTGAAGGAGGTCGATCTGATTGTTGCGGAGGATACGCGGCACACCCGGCGGCTGACGGATCGCTACGAAATTTCAACGCGCATGATGAGCTGCCACAAATTCAACGAAATGCAGCGAGCTGAACAGATTATTGAGCGGATTCAGGAAGGACAGTCCGTTGCCATGGTGACCGACTCCGGCATGCCGTGTATTTCCGATCCCGGCTCGCGGGTGGTTCTGCTGTGCCGCGAATCCGGCATTCCAATCACCTCCGTTCCCGGCCCGGCCGCCGTCTCAACCGCCGTGGCTCTGAGCGGGTTCGGCGAAAAAGGTTTCATATTTGCCGGATTCCTGCCGCACAAAAGCGGCGGACGCAAGCGCGACCTGCTGAAATGGGCTGACGCGGATCTGCCGGTAGTCCTCTATGAATCGCCTTATCGGCTCATCAAGGTGCTGGATGAGATTGAAGCGCACCTCGGCGCGGACCGTACGGTTTTTGTGGCCCGCGAGATGACCAAAAAATTTGAAGAACTGACGACCGGAACGCCCTCAGCAATTAAAGCGACCTATGAAAACCGCACCGTAAAAGGCGAATGCGTTGTGATCATTCAGCCTTCTAAATAACCCAAAAGAAACCCACTCTTTTAATGGCTTCGCAGTATCTTCTGCGAGGAGATTCGGCGATTTTCTAACTATTCGCGTTGAACTACCAACGGTCGGTGCTACTATCTCCGGCGGTTCGGATTATTTTTCAAGGGGTTACAAAATATGGGTTTGGGTACCAATAGCGACAACCTAACAGCGGCGTATATTGACGATATCGCGGTGATCCGTGTTGAAGGACGGGGCTCTTTTAAGGTCAGTCCGTCCATGAAGCAGTTTATTCATCAGGTCATCGAAAAAAAATCAGCAAACCGCATTTTAATCGACATGTCCGATTGTTCGGGCATGGACAGCACATTCATGGGCGTGATTGCAGGCCTCGCCTGTCTGGTCAAAAGCAAACCCGGATTTAATTTTAAGCTCATCAATCTGTCCGACAAAAACAAGAAGCTGCTCGTCACACTGGGCGTTGACCGCGTGGTGGACTATTCTCTGGCCTCTGAAAAGGATGCTGATGCAGATGCCTGCGCCATTTGCGGCGGGAAAAGCCTTGATGCTGATTTGAGCAATAAGCTGGATGCCGCAAAAACGACCCTCGAAGCACACGAAACCCTCGTAGACATTAATCCGGAAAATTACAGCAAATTTAAATCGGTCCTCGAATTTCTCGAAGACGATGTTCGCTCCCTGAGCAACGAATAGTCTGATGATGAATGGTTTTCTTCTTGGGTTAACCATCTTTCTCGACCTGTTCATTCCGTCGATATTCGGCATCATCCTTTTCATCAACCACCGCCGGAAGGCCCAATTGTGCAGAGAACGCGATACGCTGCTGCAGGAAAAAGAGGCCGCACTTGGTTTTGTGCACAATGTCGGTGAAGTCTTTGCGAAGTCTGAAACCATCGATATGGATCATCTGCTGGAGCGTGTCCTGCATTATGCCGTACGCACCTGCAAGGCCAGTGCCGGAGCCATCCATCTGACTAATGCCAAAACCACCACACTTGAGGCCCGGTCTATTTCCGGTGTTTTCCCCCCTCCTTTTGAAGTGAACACAGAGCTGCTTCAGTTTGAGCAGAATGCCTCAGAAGAACTTGAGCAGCTGATTAAAGGACATCCCATTCCCTTTGGGAAAGGGCTGATTGGCGAAGCGGCTGTTTTGGGAAACTCCATACTGGTGGAAGATGCTGAAATGGATTCGCGGGTACCGCAAATCCCCATGGACTTCCTGAAAATCCGAACTCTGCTGATTATTCCCATGCGGTTCGGCAATCATACCGTCGGGGTCATGACGCTCGTAAACCGCACAAACGGCGGGCAGTTTTCTCTGCCGGATCTGAACCTCGCACAGGCACTCGCTGCCCAGGCTTCGGTGCCGATCCATTATGCCGGCCTGCAGGAAACGCTGGAAGAAAAACGCGAACTCGACCGCGGCATGCAGATTGCCCAGCAGATTCAGCATTCCCTGCTGCCCCAGAAACTTCCAACCTTTGGAAACATCGAAGTCGCGGCATTCAACCACCCGGCCATGGACATCGGTGGCGATTATTACGATCTGATTCACATTGACGAAAAACATATCGGGCTGGCGATTGCCGATGTCAGCGGAAAAGGTATTGGCGGCGCCCTCATGATGTCGGTCTGCCGCAGCGTCCTGCGGGCGAATGCTGAAAATGTATACAACCCGTCAACCATGCTGACCTCCATGAATAAAACGCTCAGCAGCAATCTGGCGGAAGACATGTTCATTACCATGCTGTATATGGTGCTCAATCTCGACACGCATCAACTTAGCTATGCCCGCGCAGGGCACGAAGCCCCCATCATTATCCGCAAAAATGAATCCGAAGCCGAAGTGGTTGAAACAGCTGGAATTGCCATCGGGCTGGTCGACAACGATACGTTTGCGGCCGTGATAGAAACCTGCAACACCAACCTGCATACCGGCGACCTGCTCGTTGCCTACACAGACGGTATCTCCGAAGCCATGAACAGCGCACACGAGGAATGGGGAATCGACAATCTCATCGAATGCGTAGAACGCATGGCCGATGCTTCCGCACCAGACTTACTCGACAACATTCGGGAACATGTGCTGAGCTTCACCGGCAGCGCACGACAGTACGACGATATGACCATGCTCGCCCTGAAGATTAAGTAGTTAAGGCACGTTGAACAACAGGCGATAAAAACAATTGGAGTCTCCGGTCGCGGTATGAACTGTATGAAAAATTTCGGTCCCATTGGTGGTCGCCTCTAACTGCTCAATGGCGGCATTCGTCCAGGAAAGCAGATCGGAAGAGCGCTGCAGCTGAGCAGACATCAGTTCATTGGTATCAAAGCGGTAGGTTAAAACAAATTCCGATCCGACGGAGACAATGGAGACCGCCGGTTGATCAGGGGTTGCCGAATGGATGACCCCGATGGCCTCCAGATCGAACCCAACCGAACTGGTGGTCGGATACGGGTCGTAAATAATTTCTCCGCGCGCATCAAACGAGGTCAGTCCATCACCCGATACATCCCGAATGCGGACATGCGTGACTCGGTCGAAATCGAGCGAGGAAAAAGCCCCATTGAATTGGTTAATAAAGTCCGAGGAAAAATCATTCTGTCCGGAAAGAATGGCATCCCGCGCTTTTTGAAGTTCATTCAGATCAAAGGGCGTTCCATACCCTTGCCGATACTTTCCTGCCAACCCGGCCAGCAATCGGGTTTCAACATTTCCAAACCCTGGAACAGGGCTTTCGGTGTACGAATAATTCGGGAAACGCACAAAGTTGGTTCCATCCGAAGAGACTTCAACATACGCTAGTTCAAGAAAGGAATCACTGAAGCCGTTTTCAAAAACAACAAAGTCCGCCCCCGGGCGATCTTGAATCCCCCCCGAAAAAGTAAGAACCAGACTGCCGTCCCGCCCCAGCGAAACCACATCATCAAAAACGCCTGTTGCGGGCCCCAGCGCCTTTTCCGGCGTTCTCCATTCCACGGAAACATCCGTCCCGAGGTTCACATCCAGAAATCCGTCGGCCCAGGCAACGATGGCATTGGTGCTCATATGAACCGCCGTGGTGCCCGCAGATCCGGGAGCGGGTGCGGACAGCACATAGTTCGTTCCGTAATAGCTTTGAGCAGATACCGATGTTCCAATCATTGGAAACAGCATCAATACAAAAGCCCTGTATTTAATTAACTTTTTCATATTAAAACTTCACTCGCATGCCGACCCGGAAACTCCGCCCGGAACCGGGATAAAAACCGCCGCTGTAGGCAGAAGTTGCATAGGTTTCGTCCAGCAGGTTTTGCATAGAAACGATGATCTGAACATTTTTATTGATCATCATATCCGCCTGAAATCCAAGCAGTCCATAGGCATCCATTTTCCGCCAGACATTGTCAAAATCATTGCCCTGATACTGCTCCGACACATAACTCCAAACCATTCCCAGCCGAAGCAGTTCAACCGGAGCCACCCAAACCTTGAAATTTCCATGCGCCCAGGGAACCAGGGGAACTGTGTTTCCTTTGTAAGCCCCATCAGCAAACTCCGCCTGAACAAAATTCCAAACAGTTCCTGCGCCATACCAGCCGCGGTCCCATTGGAGCATCGTTTCAAGTCCCAGCCGCTGCGTTTCACCCAAATTATAATTCAGCTTCTGAACATCGTCATAGGTAATTTCATTTTCCAGCATCAGATAAAAAGCGGTCAGCGAAGCATTCCAGTTTTTATGAGAATATTTTGCCCCGATCTCAAAGTTATTCCCCTGTTCCGGATCCAGATTTTCATTCAGCGGATCACTCAGAGGATACCCCTGATACGCTGCGGCTTCATCCAGCGTCGGGTAGCGATACACCCGGTCGTAACCGGCAAAAACATTAAGGGGTTCCGAAAGCTGCCGGGCAATCGACAGTTCAGCCGCCCAGCCATACTTTTCCACCAGGCCGTCAAAAGAGGCATCCGGATCAATGTCCGGCGGTTGTTTATAGTCCGGATTCGGGAAGGACCCGATGAACGGCGGCAGCTGAGAAGCTTCATATTCCGTATACAGATTATCGGTCCCGGCATATTCGAACCGCGCCCCGCCGTTCAGAATCGTTTTATCAGAGAAGGCGTGTTGCGCAAAGAGATACGGGGCGGCCGTGATCCGGTTCAGCTCGGCCCAGGATTCAACGATCGTTCTGGCTTCATCATAATAGTTGTCCACATCGAGCTGATCATAGAAGAAATCAAAGCCAGCCATGAAGAACCGGGATTCAGAACCGTAGCGCACCCGCGGTGCAAAGGAGAATCCAAGCTGATCGTTTTGTGCATATTGACCGCTGATGCTCGACTCCAGCCCCCGCATGTTTATGCCGGATAAAAACCGAGCGGCTCCCCACTCCCGCTCGGTCTCATAGAGCAGCGTGGCCAGACCGGCCGTACTATCTGATAACTGATCCCCGGGATTGCTGGATTGCGTCGGATCTTCCTGCATTTGGTCATACGAAATCGCGCCGGGAAACTGATCCGAAGAATCACTGCCGGAAAGCCGGAAAGTGAGCACATCCGTATCGTTTAGAAACCATCCCGCACTCGTGTTGAAAGAGAGCGCACTGGATGATGAATTCATTCGATACCCGTCATAGTCGGTGCCGCTGATTCCCAACGAAAAGTCAACATCGCCCAATGCATCCCCATAATTCAGCGACCCGTTCAAATATCCGAAACTGCCGATGGCCCCCTCGAGTTGAAGGCCGGAATCGCCACCGCGCGTGGTGGTAATCTTCACCACGCCCGAAAGCGCATGGTTTCCGTAAAGGACATTCTGCCCGCCGCGAATCACTTCGATTTTATCAATGCTGCCCACAGGCAGACTCTGCCAGGCGATGGCCCCCATATCCGGACGATTCACCTTATGCCCATCCACCAGCACCAGCACACGAACCTGGCTGTTTTCGCCGAACCCGCGCATCGACAACTGCCCGTCCGATGCATTGCCCCCCTGCCCGCGGACCAGCACGTTCGCTTCCGATTCCAAAAGTTCCGGGACCGATACAGCCCCCGATGATTCAATCGCGGCCCGATCAATCACCGTTACATCGGCAGCAATATCGACCTGCATGAGATCCAGATTATCCAGCCGTGGCGCCGAAACAATGATGGCGCTGTTGCTTCCTGCAAACGCAGAAAGCACCCCCATCAAACATCCGGCCGTCCACCACTGAATCCGCATCGAACCGGCTCCTTACCCTCGGAAAAAATAGCTGCGCCGACGGCGGAACCACAACACTCCGGCAAAACCACCCGCCGCAAGAATCGCCGTTGACGGCTCGGGAACGGCAGCCACGGTCAGCTCATCCATCGCAAAATAGGTCGGTTTATAGGCCGCAGTTGACGAAAAATTAAATTCCAGCGATTTCACCGTTGAACCCAGCGATTCCAGTTCAACATAGGTCCACTCATCAACAATCTTACCCGTTTCTCCTGTGTAATCGGCCAGGTCCAGGGTTTGAGTCCCCAGTAAATTATCACTGCTGTCATACGCATGCACGGACAGCGTAAAAACATCATTACTGGCCGTATTGAATGCGCGGCTGAAGCCATCGCCGTCCCTGATCGACAGAGCTCCATAGGTTGTATTGTTCGCATAAAAACCGCGGACCGTGGTCGCAACCGGAAGTATGACTGACCGGCTCGCGGTGTAGGGCTGATAGAAAACCCCATACGAACCGTTTCCGCTTACATCCGTACCGGAACCGTCAGCATATACTGCATACTGATTCCCATATCCCGGCGTGGTCGTATCATCCACACTGGAATAAACCATCCCGTCCCAGGATGTAGAGCCGCCGCCCCAGTCGGTGAAAGAATGAGTAAACGTGATTCCCGATTGCTCCCAGTTCACCTGAGGCACCACATAGGTGTTATTGCCGCTTGTACTCAATCCATCAAAATCGACCGTGACATCAGCCATTGTCGTCGCAGCAACGGCCGCACAGCCGGTAATCATCCATAGTTTCTTCATTATTTTTCCTTTTGCCCGTAAATCGCAGGCGGTTCATTTATTTAATAGTCCCCCTCTCGCAGGCACAAAAAAACGCCCGGAAAGCCGCCGGACGTTGATCCTTTGGGCCTCCTTGATTGCGAAAGAGTCCAACATTTCGAAGAGCTGAAAGTTCTGGCTTGGGGCGAGCCCCTTACAGTTGCGCTACAGCGCCGGATTTTCACCGGACTTCCATCAGGTTCTTCAGAAGCACGCAAACTAAGCGGCCCGACCGTTCGAGTCAAAGACAATCGCCCCGATTTCCCGTGAAGGGCCGGAAACCGGCAGGATGGTCCTGCTTTTTAACGTTAGGAGAGCGAAAACAACTGAAATACCATTTTCACCACCCGCTTCGCTGGAGTCGCGGAGACACCGAGTTTTCTATTGCTCCCTATCTCTGTGCCTCCGTGGTGAAGAAAATGGATGCATCAAAGCGGTATACCAAACATACCACCACTCAGGAAACAAAGATGGGAAACCGCGAATGAACGCAAATGGACACGAATATCCAATGGATGTAGCCGTTTAGCTGGCGGGAGATTTGATCTAATGCCCTCCAGCACTAAATCAAAACACTCCCCTGCGCGGTAATGGGTCAACATTTACGACCCGTTCATGATTAGCGGTTATTGGTATCCATTAGTGGTTTTATTTTTCCCATTGAGCCCCTCTCTATCCAAATTCCTTCATGGTGAACCGAGCCTTTGGCTCTATTTCTTTTAGAAATTATGCTTCGCGGCGGCGGATTTATTCGCACAGCGGGCTGGGAGATAGGGCAGGTAAAAAATTTGGGGTCGATAATAAATAGAAAGCACGTTGAATATTTTTTACCCATCATTTTTTACCTTAGAAAAAATAGTACGGCTTTGCCGAGTTGAGTGAATAGAGTCCCATTTTCCCCAAACAAGCCATGCTTCGGGTTGCGGTTTCTGCCCGAATTAGGACATAGTCCCGGCATGCAACCCTTCAACAACATCTATTATGCGTTCCGGCACGGGCAGAGCCGCGCAAACACGGAAGGCATCATTATCAGCGATCCAACCATTGGAACCGTTGATTACGGCCTGACCGAAGTCGGCCGGCAACAGGTGTTCGACAGCCTGTCGAAGGCCGATGCTTTTGATGCAAATACCCTGCTCTATTCTTCCGACTTCCTGCGTACCCGCGAGACCGCCGCCATCATCTCAGAAACATTAGGTATTGAGACCGTGCTGGATGAACGGCTGCGCGAGCGCTTTTTCGGCGACTGGGACGGCAAGCCCCATGCAAATTATTCCAAAGCCTGGAAAAACGACCTCTTCGATCCGACGCAGGAATTTCATGGAGCGGAGAGCTCCAGCTCTGTTCAAAAACGAATGTGGTCAGTTATCCAATCTATGGAAAAACTCCACCACGGAAAAACCATCGTGCTGGTTTCGCACGGCGATCCGCTGATGCTGCTGCAAACCGCCTTTAATAACCTCGGCCCCGAACGCCACCGCAGCCTGCCTTATATCGAAACCGCTGCCTGGCGAAAACTCAACCCGCTTTAACTACGTGGGTATATGACCGCGAAGACGCAAAGGCGCGAAGAAAAAGGAACCTTTACTTCTTAGCGTCTTTGCGGTCAATAAACGCGGCAGGGCGGACAACTTTTTGCCAAAAATCTAAATTCCACCATCGGACCCCTTATAAACAAATAATCTTTTTTGCACTTTCGCGCGAAATGCGGGACGGGTCAGATCTACTTCTTCGATGAATCATTTTACTGTGCGTCGCATGAATGGAGAAAAGATGAAAAGGAAACCGATGGGAAACCGAATGCTTTTAACCTGCGCGGCCCTCTGCCTCGCGACCTCGTTTTCGGCCAACGCCGGAACATGGGGAGATTTGACCTATGAAATCTTAAACAACCAAATTATGATCACCGCCTGCGACACCGCGGCTACCGGCGAGATGGTGATACCGAGTACGATAGAAGGATTCCCCGTCGCAGCCATCGGTTATGCCGCCTTCCTTAGCTGCGGGAGCCTGACGAACGCGACGCTTGGCGAAAGCGTCACCACCATCGGCGCAAACGCTTTTCTTTTTTGCAACAGTCTGGAGACCGTGACGATTCCTGACAGCGTCACGGACATCGGAGGCGGGGCCTACCAGGGGTGCACCAGTTTAACCACCCTCACGCTTGGCGAAAGCGTCTCCTCCATGGGCGGAGGGGCCTTCGCCGAATGTCCTGGCCTAACGCGCGTAACCATTCCCGACAGCGTCACGCACATCGGAAGCCTAGCCTTCTTCTCCTGCTCCGGCCTAGACGCTGCCCTCTTTGAAGGGGGCGCTCCTGAAACATTTGGAGCGATTGTCTTTGACGACACGGCTGCGGATTTCACGGTTCAGTTTTATGAAGGCGCCAGCGGCTTCACCACGCCGACCTGGCAAGGCTATCCCTGCGAAATGCTTCCAAGCTTTGGAACCTGGGCCATGGCGTTCCCTGAAGGACAACGTGATCCCTCCGACGCACCGGACGGCGATGGCATTCCCAACCTGATGAAATACGCGGCTGGACTGACACCGGGGACTCCGCACGCCTCGGCTGACTTGTTTACCTGTTCGGCGGAGGAAACACCGAGCAACTCCGTCTTTACCGTAACCTACTACCAAGACCACGGGGCCTTCGGCGTATCGCTCTATCCCATCGCCGCCAGCACCCTTACCAACAACAACAACGCATGGTCGGCGGACGGGATCACAACCATGGACACCGGAACCAACGATGTTAACGGGCGAAATATTTGGAAGGCGACTCTGGCGACCGAAGCCGAGAGCGGCTACCTCCGGCTAACGGCCGAGGCCGATTAGCCAGTAGCCAGATATCATTCTCAAAATATTATCGGCATAAACTCACCTGCTACTGCAGAACATTTAAACACAAAGACACCAAGTACACTAAAACTGAAGAATAGACTACTTGGTGTTCTTCGTGCCTTCGTGTTTGAACATATACAGCTCGACCTGACATGGCAGTATAGCGTTCTCGGAGCCAGGCATAATTTCCAAGGATTGGAAACAAGGTTAAGATTCATGTCCTGATTGCCGCGGAATCGGCAACGTAGAAGCGACGCCTCCGTCGCTTTTCTGATGTTCAGCACTTTGCTAACGGAATGCGACGAGGGCAGATTGCTGTCTGCTGGCGCAATCACA
Source organism: Pontiellaceae bacterium B1224 (assembly GCA_029432815.1). Classification (GTDB taxonomy): domain Bacteria; phylum Verrucomicrobiota; class Kiritimatiellia; order Kiritimatiellales; family Pontiellaceae; genus Pontiella. The sequence continues at coordinate 39,995 of JAROBA010000037.1, forward strand.
TCTACGCTCTATTCCTCTACCCCGTTCTACTTACAAACCGAGTGCGTCCAAATGAACCGATCTGCTCTATTGCGCCAAGGTGCCGATCTCTTCGGCGAGGTCGACGGCAATCTGCTCTTTGTTGCAAAGCGAGCGGGTCGTCTGCAGCGAGACATCGAGAATGCGTTCCCGTACCAGAAGCAGATCGCGCAGCTCTTCAAGCCGACCGGTATCCATGGTTTTAAGATCCGCATCCAGTTTCAGAAGCAAGGGTTTGATCCGTTCCGAACGTTCGGAAGCCTGCGTATAGTATGCATCCGCCGAGTTTAACAGCACCCGGAGGCGGTCGGCAATCAGACGGCGCTGCAGGTCCATCACCGACAACGAGAGGGCCTGCTGCTGTTGATAGACCGCGATGTCCGGATTGCGCGTTCCCCACGGCAAAACAAATGAGGCAGAAAGGCCAAACGACGTTTCACCGTTGTCGTAGTCCACTTCAACATCGGGTTGTATATATTTCAGGCGGAACCCATCTTCGGAACGGGCTACGGCTTCAGCGGCAGAGGTTGAACGGGCCTGAGCGCTGTAGAGCTGATAGTCGGACCGATTTTGCAGGGCCTGCTGAAACAGCAGTTCAAAATCCGTTTTTTGCGGCATGGGAATCAGCGCCGTCTTGGCCATGTCCTCAAGATTGGCCGTGGGGCCCACCAGCAAATGAAGCTCCTGCCGGATTTCCAGCAGATCGCTGCTCACTTTTTCCTGGCTGTTCACCAGATCCAGATAGACGCTGTAGAGTTTGGCACGGTCCGTTACGGACAGCTGATTAAGCTCCACCTCAAGGTTTGCTTTTTCCAGATAGGGTTCCAGTGCATTCAATTCATTCTGATAAATTTCAAGCTGACTGTTGAGCATACGATATTCACAGAAGCCCCGATAGACATCCATCAGGTCCAGCCATTCCAGCGCGGAAACCCGAAGCTGCTCCTCTTGAGCAACCAGAGCCAACTGTTCGCGCAGCTTGGATTTATTCCAACTGGACGGCAGGTAGATGCGGAGCGCCGCTCCCACTTCACTGTCGGTGACGCGTGGGCGCAGTTCCAACCCATATTCCGAACGGCTTTGCGCAGATGCACGTGCCTGCTCGACCGCAATGGAGTCCTCAATCAGCACCCCTTCGGACCGGCCTTTAACGGCGGCGCTCAAATCGCCTTTCCGCATGAGCTCATCTAAATCTTCGGACGCAAGGGCGCCCGCAGCAAACACCATCGGAAACAATACGACTTTCCAACAGCCACGCATTATCGTTTCCCCATCCATTGATCCAGAATTGAAATATCCGGCACGACCACGACCTGTTCACCGGGAACCAGTTCGATGCCCTCATCCAGCTCGATCACGATGCGGCGGCCACGCAGAATCTGGTCGCCGAATCCCGTAAAGACCGGCAGCTTCCGGATATCGGCAGTAACCGTTTTAACAACCCCGTGATACACTTCGCGGCTGGCGGATGCGATGACGCGGCAGCGTTCACCTTCGGCGATATCCATGCGCTTTTCCTCCGGCATGAATGCAATAATGCGGGAGGTGGAAACATTGCTGATGCGAATGACCGGATCTCCGGTTTCCACCACATCGCCGGGCTGGTGCAGCACTTCAGCCACCACCCCCGCCGTTTGCACCACGAGCCGGCACTGCGCCACCTGCAGCTCTTTAAGCTCATTCGAATTAAACAACTGTGTTTCCTCTTCCAGAATACTGAGTCGTTCCTCCAGCTGGGCAATGAGCCTGGGGTAGTGAGACAGCACATCTTTGGTGGCTTCAATCTGCGGTCGAATGTCCTCCACATCCTGTTCGAGGATCAGATTCTTTGCGCGCAGCTCTTCGGTACGCGCCCACTGCCCTTCGAGCGCCCGCAGCTCGGCCGCCGTTTTGGCCTCTTCCAGCCGTAGATTTTCAACATCGTACCGGATGGATTGCACCTTATCTCTGGTCTTCATGAGCGATGCCTGGTCCATCAGCAGTTCCGTGGCCAAGGACTGGTTATCCAGCTCGCCGATCAGCTGCCCGGCATATACCGCATCGCCCAGATTCACGTTAAGCGAAATCAGACGTCCGCTTTCCAGCGGCGAGACATATTCATAGGTGCGTTCGGCCACCCCGTAGAAACGGATACGGTTCATTCCGCCCGGCAGCAAGAGCAGTACAGCAAGGGCCGCACAGATCCAGATGATCCAGGGCCAGCCGTTAAACATTTGGCGAATCAGGTGCCGCCGGCGATGACGCAGCGCAGGACGTTTAAAAGTTTTGTCAGTCATTGGAAACGTCCTCTTAAAGTTCAACCGTTGTACGCTGCATCACCAGATTCACTTCAGAAATGGGGTCGAGCGCTTCGAGTTTTTTCACGAGATCTACCTGATAGGACGGATCAACCAGACGGACCTGATAGGAATATTCCAGCAGATCGCCCTGCACCGCTTCTCGCATGGCGAGCAGCATATAGGAGGAGCAGCATTCTGCCATGATCGCATCAACGTCTCCGCGGGCGCTGTCGTTGTCGGCCTCAACCAGAAAACGCAGCATGGCTTCGTAGCGGCGATGCGTGGCAAACGGAGCCCAGTGCAGCAGTACGATTACGGAACTCAGCAGGGCACATCCTGTGATCGCAACGGCAAACATGCCGGCTCCGCAGGCGATCCCCAAACCGAGGGCCGCAAACAGAAACATCATATCGCGCGGATCACGAACCACCGTTCTGAAACGAATCAGCGACAGAGCGCCCAGCACCCCGATGCCGCGTGCCAGACTGTCGCCCATCGACATCATCACCATGCACGTGATCATACCGCCGAGAATCAGCGTGTGCACGAACGAGCGTGAATAGGAGAGCGACTGAAACGTCACCTGATAAAGCTTCGCTACTACAGAACACAAAACAAAACTAAGCAACATGGCCGAAATCACATGCTGCAGGCTCATACTCTGCGAACTTCCTGCCGCAGAAATTAAGTCAACCCAACCACCATTCATATCTATCTCCTCTAAAATTGTATAAATTCATCGGCAAACGGAGCTTCCCCTTTGCCGGTTAAGCAGTTTTCCATCCAGATCGCGGTGGAATATTTACAGTTTCCGCAACGCACCAGGCTGAATGTCTGCACAAGCTCGATCATCCAGGTGGGCACCTGTTCCGTACACTTGATCTCCAGCACCAATGAAGACTCGCGGCGGTTGCGTACTAATCCGCTGTCCATCGAAATAAACCGACCGCCTTCGCCCCAGCCATACATATCGGTAACCGGTTGATAGCAAAGTTTCGAATCAAACGTTACCCGGGCATAGTGATCAAAGATTCCGGTATACGCTTCGCGTGAATAGCGAATATAGACCAACGGCCGCGCGTCGATCTCCTCGGACAATCGTACAAACTCCCGAAAGGCCTCGCGCTCTTTCACCGATTTGAGATTCAGTTCATCAACATGCTTTTTCAGCACGCCCGGCTTCCACTGATCAAATGAAATACAGGCGCGCGATTTGATCACCCGTTCAAAATATTTCCGCTTAATCTCCATGAAAACCGGAGCTTTCCCCGGCTGAAGACCGTACGTCCGGACCCGAAGTTTAAAACGATGCGACGCCTCCCACTCCTTGGCATAGTGGAGGGATAGCGTAGGGGAATCCATCTGAAGCGTGTTAATGGTATAGTGACCTCCCGCTGCCTCACAATGCTTATCCATGACGCAATACGGACGAATGAAAGCCTTGATCGGTTCCACCAGTTCGCGCGGGATGATGTACTTTGCCTCGAAGCGGTCCAGCTCCGTTGTAAAGTCGCCCCCCATAGGTTGCTTTTGCTTGGTCGTCATAGTTTGGTCGTAATTTATCTAACTGCCTTTGTTATTTCGATTTATATTTAGCACCTTTTAATGCCGAGGCTGATTCAAAACCCGTCTTTGAGGCACAAGCCTGAAAAACGGAACAGACCATCTACCGCATAAAACAGACCAATTTCGATCTCCCGATCCGTATACCCTACTTGCCATGACCACTTTTCAGTAAGCTTTTGGCGCTAAAACAAGACCTATATAACAAAGACGATCTAACTAAAAACCTCATTTTTCATTACAATCGGTTCATATATTGAGCATTTCACCCGAGTGCCTTTAATTCGCCCTGCTATTTTAACTATTCACGCGCAGCAGGTTTTTTAGGCTGAATATATCTCATAATATTTTAGTCCCATCCTCATTTGTTCCAAATGAATACCACTATGCCCATACAGAGAATAAGAGCAGGAAACCACGAACGAACCCTAACTGACACATATATTCAACGGATGCAGTACTAATTACCCTCCGGCACCAAGTTAAAAATATCCGTTCAGGATGAATCCCGGGAACCTGCCGAAAGCGAAGCCTTCAATTAAATCTTCCAGAGACTGGAATAGCGAACGGGTTTGCCTAAAATGGTGCCGAATTCACCGGGAGCTTATTTATTATGACATCATTCAAAATCATCACCGCCGCCACCCTGCTCTGCTCAGGCGCACAGGCAGAATTCGAACGGGTTTACATCGGCACCAAACAGAGCAAAGGCATCTATTTCGCCGATCTTGATACAGCAACCGGAAAACTCTCCACGCCCACCCTGGCCGCTGAAACCAAGGATTGCGGATTCATTGCCATTCACCCCGATAAAGAAATGCTCTACTCCACGGGAGTTTCCGCCTTTCAAATCAACGAAGACGGAACGCTCACTCATCTCAACACACAAACCACCGAAGGAAAAAATGCCTGCCATATAAGCCTCGATGCATCCGGAAAATGCGCCATGGTCGCCTACTACAACAGCGGTTCCGCCGCATCTTTCCAACTATTGGAAGACGGCTCGCTCTCCGGCGCGAAATCCTTTTACAACCACGAAGGTTCCGGCGAGCACCCGACCCGGCAGGATACACCCCATGCGCATTCCATTTTCACAAATCCGGACAACACCTATGCCTACGCGTCCGACCTCGGCATTGATAAAATCATGATCTACAAACTCGATCCGGCATCCGGCACCCTCACCCCCGCCGGCGAAACGGTCATCCCCGGCGGCTCCATGGGTCCCCGCCACCTGAAATGGAATGCCGATGGAACGTTGGTATATCTGCTCAACGAACTCGATCTCAGCATCACGGTGCTCAAGCCGCTTGCAGACGGACAGCTCGAAGTGATTGAAACCGTCTCGACCCTTCCCGATGATGCCGGTAAATCCGAAATAACCTGCGCCGAAATCCGCATTCACCCCAGTGGAAAATTTATCTATGCCTCCAACCGCGACCTCACCGAACAGGGCCGCGATTCCATCAGCGTTTTCGCCCGATTTGAAGATGGCTTCCAACATTTGGAAACCGTAGCGGCCGAAGTCTGGATTCCCCGCAACTTCAATATGGATCCCTCCGGGAAATGGATGCTGGTTGGCGGCCGGAAATCAAACGACATTGCCATTTTCAGCATCGACCCCGAAACCGGAATACCCAGTTTCACCGGCACCAAAGTCCCCTTCGAAGGCGCCCCTATCTGCTTTGAGTTTTTGTAATACCCCCCACTCCGTTTCCAGGGATTGGAAACAAGAAGGCTGCGGAAGCTCTACCGGGCTCCGGCCTTTTGGAGGAGGTCGATGATGTCCTGGTTTTTACCCGCCTGAGCACGATTCATTACCGTGGATAGCTGGGTATACGACAACCGACCGTCTGAGATGTAATCCTTGTCGGATTCATCCATCCGGGCATTCACATCCGCCCCGAGTGCAATCAGCGTTCGGGTGGCTTCCAGCTGACCGCTGCTGACCGCATACATCAGGGGTGTGGCCCCGAAGTTGGAACGCGCATTCACATCAGCCCCGCGCGATTCCAGATATTTAATCAGATCGCTGTTGCCGCTCTGCGCGGCAAAGAAGATGGGGCTGAGCTTGCCCTCAGAAGCGGAGGAGCTTCCGAACAGGGTGGTCTGCTGCTGCGAAAAGCGAGTTTCTTCCTTCGGATCTTCCCGCCGCCGTTCAATCAGATGGCGAGCGGCCGCAAGATTGCCGGCTCGGCAGACATCCATGAGCAGAGTCCGCTCATCCGTTGCGTTGAGCCATTCTTCAGCCAGGTCATAATTCTTAACGATGTAGAGGCCGGCATCCTGATTTTCGTTCTGAAAGATTTCATAGATCTGTCCGAGGGTGATGCCGCCATCAACGGGTTCATCATCCATCGTGTATTGAATATTTTCCAGCAGGTCCGCGGCATAGCGTTCGAATATGCGCTGGTTGTAAGCAAGGACATTCAAGTCGAGGTCCTGCAGGCCCACGCCGTCGCCATGTTGTTTCACAAGTTGGAAGAGCGCCTGATCGTTATAACGAACTGCCCAGCTGAGCAGCTCGACATAGTCGGCCCGCTCGAACGGCTTGCGGGTGGCCCGCAGCTTTATGAATTCCTGCGCCTGAGACGATCCGCCTGATGCCAGACACATCTGCGCGGCTTCATCAACATACTGCTCGTTCAGATTACTGAGTTCGCTGATCGGCAGGTTAATCAGAAAGCGGGCCTGCGATCTGGAAAGCGGAGGCCCCTTCCGATCCAGACTCAACGCACGTACGGCGACTTCGGGATTAGCGCGCAGAGTTTGTGCAAACGCGTTGCTGAACTGGAGCCGGTCCAGATCGAGATTATTGAATTCATAGCCCATTTCGATGAGCTTGCAGGCGAAGGCTTCATCGCGCAGGTCATACAGCACATAATCGCTGAACGTTTGCATCTGCTGCTTGGTTTGGGCTCCGGAATAACGAATGCTCTCCAGGCTCGCAGTATGGTCGATGAGAAAATCAATCCGGTCCCGATCCTTTTCCCCGACGGCCTTTTCGAGCTCTTTTGCAATCAGGCTGTTGTAGCGCACCATGAATTCATCCTGCTGAAGCGGAGGAGTCAGTGCATAGCCGCCGGCCTTAAATTCGGCGGCATGCTCGTTGAAAAATGAAACCAGACGATCATCAACCGCAGCGCTCATAAACACCGAGAGCGTTTCAGGATAGTTCGCCAGCGTAGGCGTTACCCATTTGAGGCCCCTTTTCCAGATTGTAAGCAATTCGGGATATTGAGGTGCGGTGGCAGGTTTTAGATCCAGCGCCCATTGAAACGCATCCGCATTCCCGGTCTGGATCGAGATCGACATTACCTGCTGCGGGATGCCCGCCAGCTGACTCTGACGATCTTCAATAAAGGTGATAACCTCCGGCGTATTCGTGTGATCCGCCTTGAGGAGTTCCGCGTGCTCGCGCACCTGCTGCAATTGACTGATCGTGGCGTTGTTTTGCGGAGCAGCAGCCGATTTCTCCAATACGGAATCAATCCATTTAATCGAAACCGCAGGGTCGCTGGTATCCACCGGTTTTTTCACACCGCACCCGGCAAACAGGAGAATCAGGGCAATCAAACACCCATTTCGAAATATGCTTCTCATAGATAACGCCTCACAAATTAAAGTCGAACGGGTGGTATATCAGATTGATTCAGCCGTTCCAATCATTGGAATTCCAGTTTGTTTATAAATGCAAAAACAGTGGTTCGGCTTCAACCCTACCGGATCCCCTCAGACGACGAGCCGGATTTATATTGCCTGCGTAAAATCCGAACAATGCGGCTATAAACCAGTTCCGTCATCGCCCAGGAGTCACCGCCGCTGGTATTCACAAATTGAACAACAACCGCATCCAGATCTTTATGATACCGCGCGATGCTCGAATAGCCCGGTAACGAACCCGTGTGTTCATACTCATACATGGCGGAATAGATGGCCTGTTCATCTTCGGTCAACAATGAGCCATCGTTTAACGCCCGCAGGAAGATACCCACATCCTCTGCTGAAGCGATCATGGAACCCATATGATTCATCTTCAGATCGGGCTCCCAACCGATATAATAGCCGCTCACCACATCATCAAGATCTACATCCTGAAGAGACCCGAACGTATGGGTCAGTCCGAGCGGGGTCAGAATTTCTCTCTTGATATACTGGTGATGGCTCTCACCCATCACTTGACCAATAACTTCGGACAGCAACAGATAATTTGTGTTTGAGTACGAATATTTTTTATCCGGCTCAAAGTCAGCCGGTAGATCCAGCGCATATTCAAGCGCTTCCCGACTGCTTTGCGGTGGGTTGCCCCATGGAAAATCAGGGTGGTCGGTTAAGTTGGGAATACCGCTCCGATGCCGCACCATCATCCGCAAGGTGATGCGGTCCGCGTGCTCAATTCTTCCCACCAGTTCCGGAAAGTAATCCGCCAGCGTATCATCCAGCGACACCGTCTGATTATTGGCCAGCTTGGCAATCGCCGTCGCGACATACAGTTTGTCGATACTGGCAATTTTGAACAACGCATTGGGATCGGCCGGCACTTTATTTTCTCTGTTTTTCCAACCTGCGGAAAACGCGGTCGGCTGCGTGCCGGATTGATCAACATACACAATGATTCCATCCAGCCCATGATCCATCGCGTCATCGACCTGCTGCTGAACGGTATCTGGCAAGGGTGCCAGCCATACCCCAAAATAATCCCAGGGAACGAAAGCCAGAGAGACGATACTAATGACGGCAACAACCAACATGATGATCCTGAGAGGTCCAAATTTTTTACCTTTCATTTCGCATCTCCTTCCGCGCCGCCCGACCTTAAACATAAGCCGCCACCGGAAATAAACGCTGTACTCAAATCCGGGCGTTACATCGCGCTTGCTTTTTACGATATAAAGCCTGCCTCCCTGCATCTTGACTTAGTTTGAGACACCATCGCCCCGCCAAAAACGCGCCCTCTTTATTTTTCGGTACTGTTGCCCGCTCCTTCAAGCTTCAGCACCACAGATCGTTTCGGGTCTTTCAGTATTTCAAGCTGATCCCCAATCTTCATGTTGACCGTTCCTGATGCACCTAAATCTTTATATTCATATCTGGATGACTTTTTTCCATCCTTACCCACTACAGTTCCTATAACGATCGGCATCTGAAAACCATAAGAATACTCGATGGAATAGAGCGTCTCTTCTTGCGGTCGGAGTGTGATATCGAACGATAAAATAGTGGGCACCTCGCCACCATTAATTTGAACTAGATTGGCGATATTATTTAATCGCAACCGCCCCTGAGACCCGACGATGGCAAACGTGACCGGCGGTTTTTCACCCTCTGTAATCTCCAGCAGAACACGAACGTTTCGATGATTCTCGACCTTGGTATTTCCTTCAGCATGCGCATCGATGACGAATGCAGTTGCACACAGAAGACCGACAGCCAGTAGCATATTTTTCATATTTCTCCTTCGTTATGAACTATGTTGATGAACGTTAAGTTTGAGCCATAAGGAATACGCTATGAATGTATCGTAGTGATTAATTCACATAAAGAGTCAAATGTACTCGCGCTTGCTTTTTACGATATAAAGCCTTCGACCCTGCATCTTGACTTAGATTGAGAAACCATCGCCTCGTCAAAAACGCGCCCTCCGCTGCGCGGAGAAGCACGTCCTACAACGTTTACTTATTCACCCTCGTCCTTTCGTTCCAGCGTAGGACACGGTTCTTTACGAAGTAAAGGCCGCGTTGCCTCCCGGTATCTTAATAATCCCCCCCCCTTATCCTTGGGCAACTCCCAAGGATAAGGGGGAAAGAGCGATTTTCTACTCCGTGAAATACCGATCTTCGTGCTTTACCGTTCCAAAAAGATTGATGCAGCTGTCGCGGGACATACGTAGATTTTCCCACGGTGAAGCGTTGACACTTATCTCGATGATCGCTTCACAGGAGGAAGAGAAGTCAGCCACGTTAAGTGCGCAAACCTCACCCTCCTGAATAAGAAGCTCGATAGACTGTCGATCTGAATTATATATTCTCACAATTTCCGATCCTGCCCCCCATGTCTTCGTCGATCGTAAACGACGCGGGGTCGGGTGCTCTCCCATACTTCTTAAATGAGAAGCTGGGCGCTTCGGATAGTTTTCCAAATACGCGGCAATAGTTTCCGGGCTGGTGCTGCTGCTATCAAAAAGGAGAGAGTCTGCTACTCTCAACCGGATCTCTTGCGTTCCTTCATATGGCGAATCAGGACTGCCGATGCCCAGTACACAGACTTCTTGGCTGCCCCAGAAAACGGCAGAGACATTCTCCGCTTCTGTGAAGTTGAGTTCCGTAGTATTTGCGCAACCGGTCAGGGCCACTGCAATCAACAAGATGGGTATGATATTCAGAGTCAATACGTTCTCCCTAATTCAACTATTGGACCTTTGGGTCCATTTGGTTTCTGCGCTCGCTAAGCTTTTCGCGACCAGCCATAGAAGGCGATATAGATGTAGGCGAGAATCGGAACGATGAAGGCCATTGCAAAACCGCCGACATCGGAAATCAGCCCGAACAGCGGAGGTAAAATGGCGCCGCCGACAATGGCGGCACACAGAATCCCCGATCCCTGGGAGCGATTGTGCGGCAGACTGTTGATGGCCAGACTGAAGATGGTTGGAAACATGATCGAATTCCAGAGGCCGATCGCCAGTACGGCCCAGACGGCAACAAACCCGCCGGAAAGCGCCGTGGTGGCACAGAGCAGAACTGCCAGCAGCGCATAGCCCGCCAGCATGCGGCCGGGCGCAATAATACGCGACAGCCCGGCCCCGATGAAGCGGCCAATCATGGCCCCGCTCCAGTAGAACATAACGAACGTACCGGCAATGCGCGACGGATTCAGCTCGGTCACCGGCTTCCCGGCAATACGCTCAATGAGTCCGGAGATGGCGGCAGATTCGCGCACCAGATCCGGCACGCCCATGCTCAGGAAATAGTTGACGATATAGCTGCCGATCGTAACCTCTGCTCCGACGTAGAGAAAGATACCCAGCGCTCCCAGCATTAGGCCGCGATGGGTCAGGCAAAATTTCCAGGCCTTTACGCCCGACTCAGGACTCTCCGGCTCCTGGATCTTCGGCAAATGAACAAACAGAAAAAAGAGCGCAAGGCCAATCAGCGCAAGGCCGATGATCCCGAACGGCAGACGAACCGCTTCCGCCTCCGTTGCCAGATAGGCCATGCGCGCTGCATCGCTGAGCGCCGCCTGCGCCTCCGAACCCAGCACCTCGCTGCCGAGAATCAGCGCCGCCGCAAAAAGCGGGGCGATCGCCGTTCCAAGGGAATTGAAGGCCTGCGACAGATTGAGCCGGCTCGCACCGGTCCGCTCGGGCCCCAGCGCAACCACATAAGGATTGGCTGCCACCTGCAGCATGGTCATGCCGCCCGCCAACACAAAGAGCGCACCCAGAAAGAGCGGATACACCCGCAGACTGGCGGCCGGTATGAAGAGAAAGCACCCGACCGCCATGGCGGTCAGCCCCGTCACGATCCCCCGTTTGTATCCGATCCGAGAAAGAATCGCCCCGCTTGGCAGCGATACCACAAAGTATGCCCCGAAAAATGCCACCTGCACCAACCCCGCCTGAAAATAGGTCAGCTCAAAAACCGCACGCAGACGCGGAATCAGGGCATCCACAAAAACGGTAATAAAGCCCCAGGTAAAGAACAGGGCCGTAACGATGGCGAACGGGATGAGATAGGCATTCTTCTTATCAGTCATACGTGTACATCTCCGGTTAAAAGCAATCTCGATTTATAACAGACGATACACGCAATGACAAACCAGATCACCCCCGCGAATGGCTTGCTCAATTCTCCCGAAACTGAAGGCATCGGCGCTTTAATAGAGGCCCTATGCGGCAACGTTTTTCCAAGGCCTGGAAATGGCCCTGCAGCGGTCGGTCGGCCACGATTCCCACTTAGAGTGGTG
>JAROBA010000038.1 GCA_029432815.1 Pontiellaceae bacterium B1224
CGCCCCTCGCGACCTTCGGTCACTCGGCATAAAACCAGACCAAATTATATTTTATTTTTTTAGGTCACTGGTTTGATGATGGGGGGAGGCTCACTACGACCAGATCGTCTCAATCAATCGGAATGAGTCAGAATTCCTTCATCGATTTGTATCTCCTGAAAAAATATTTACCTTGCCCGGTTGTGCTCATTCTAGTTTTGAGAAGAATGATGTTTATGAATACGATATTGCATTTTTAGGTTCTGCCTCTCCATTCAATGTTGAGGGGATTATGAAGTTTGATGCAAAGGTAATGCCGATAATCAAACGGATGTATCCTAATGTGAAGGTTGCTGTTGCCGGGGATGTTTCCACATGCAAGGCTCTCAATAAACTGAATCCGGATATCTATGATCGGTTGGGCCGAATCAGTCAGCTTTCGGATTTTTATCGGCGCTCAAAACTGATCATTTCCCCGATTATCAGCGGCGCAGGCATGAAAGTAAAAAATATTGAAGCAATGTCGTACGGTAAAGCGATTGTTGCAACGGCATTTTCAATGGATGGTATTAATGTGGTGCATGAAGAGTCCGCTTTGGTTTCAACAGATTGGAAAGCGTTTGCGGGTGATGTGTTGCGATTATTGGCAGATACTAGTTTGCGTGAAAAAATTGAAGGCGGTGTGCGGAAGGTATTTAAAAAGCAGTACAGTTTTGAATTCAAACGTAATTTCTATGAAGCGTTGCTCAGGAATAATTTTGAAAAACTACAACAATTTGAACGGGGCTTAACCACTACGCCTCACAGCGCGGTATCTCCCTTAAAAGATAATGCGGTAACCACACATCGGGTACGTCGTACTAAGGCTCTTATTTTTTCAATGGATGCTCATGAATTGATCGACTTCAATTTATATCTGGCAAAAGCTCTTGCTGAGTGTGGAATTTATTCTGAATGTGTTCGAATGGAAGATTATGGCAAGTCCCAGTTTTTGGATGCTGGTTTCCTTGTTCATGGTCTCCGAAGCCGACTTTCAAGCACACGTCGAAAGGAGCTTAAGGATCAGCTTAAATCTGCCGTTGATGAGGAAGGTAATTTTACGGAGCTTTCTTATAAAGGTGTGGATATCGCCGACGACATTTTGATCTATCGTCAAATGTTCCCGGAACATTTCATGAAGAATTCCACCTTAAATATTATCGTTCATGGTTTCCTTATACTGGATGCATTGTGTGAAGTTGCGGATAAAGTTAAACCAACTTTTTTGGTCGGATGGAATGGAAACGGACCACATATGGTCTGTCTAATGAAAATTCTCTCACGGGTATTAAATATACCGATTTTCCATGTTGAACGAGGGCTATTGCCAGGTAGTTTGGTTTTTGATGCGCAGGGAGTTAATTTTAAGAGTGTTTTCGCAGGCTCTTTTCTTCCTCCGATAAATGCGGAGCAACGAAAAAATGCGCGTGCATATATAGAGGAGTTTCGAAAGAAGAGTCAGAGCATTGTAGTAAAGGTCGATCAGAAAATAGTGGGTCGGGAGGAATTGTTCGAGAGGTTCAGCGTGAAAAGTTCGGGATATGTTTTTTTTCCGATGCAGATCGAAGGTGACTCAAATATCATTATTAACTCCCCTCATTATAAAACCATGAAAGATGTGATTCTGGATCTTTCAAGTGCAACATCATCTCTTGGCCTTACCTTGATTTGCAGACCCCATCCTGAAAACAAAGCCTCTGTGGATATGTTGGAAAAACTGGTTGAGGATTTGGAGCACGTGTATATCGATAACTCAATTGATCTGCATACGATGCTTAAACACTCACTGGCAACGGTTGCAATAAACTCCACGGTTGGACTGGAAAGTCTTTTGCACGGGGTGCCAACCATCGCGCTCGGCCATTCAATGTATTCCAACAAGGGGATTACTTATGACTGCTTCTGTGAGCAGCACATCTGCAATGCATTGACTCGGATCATTGGCGGCTCCGAAGGGGCTCTATTAGATCATATTGCCAAAGACAGATTAGAGCGTTTGGTACATGTGCTTGTTGGTGAATACCTGATATTTATGACAACGGCTGAAGGTGTTGCTCCAAATAATTATAAACTTGAACAAATGTTACTCCGCGGAGGTGTGGTTCCCAGCAAAGACTTAGGTGTTCCAGGGATTCCAAAAGCTGTTCAAATATATCGGAAGACGCGCGATCAATTGATTTCCAGCCTGCGGCAGAGGCAGTCCGTGACGGTTAAAAATCTACTTGAACCAAATACGGTGCAATATCTTAACGGATCAAAGAAAATTCCGGTGACTGATGATCTAATCCTTAAGGAATTAAAAGGGCGGTATAATCTGGATGCTTCTATCTGTGGCAAAAAAAATAAGATTCAGGCAGACATTGTTATCATAAATGAAGGTAAATGCTTGAAGAACTCCGACAGTAAAGCGGTCGCGATGAATGAATTCTTTGAGGTGTTGGATGTGCGGGTTGGATAATGCTGAACAAACGAGCTAAGAAATCGGAATGGTAGAAAATTACGAACAAATATTAAATACCTACAGGCAGGTTCTTAATGATGAAGAGCTTGTGTTTGTAAAAAGAGATGTTCCTAGTGATAGGTTGCTGGTTAGTCTCGCAACCCATAATAATCACGGAAAATATGCATCTTTGGTTACTTACTTTAATCAATTTGATGGGGACGTCCTTTTTTTAGCGGATCGGAAAAATTCCTACTATCTCGAAAATGATCGAGGCCGCCGTTACAAGACCATTGTCGCTAAGTTTGTGAAAAATTATTCGAGTGAAAAAATAGTTTTTACAGGGGCTTCAATGGCGGGTTATGCAGCTTTGAATATGGCTCTTTTTTTTAACGCAAACGCGGTTGTGAATAATCCTCAGGTAAACTTGGATCTGACACTTGAAAACAGCTGGGATGAGTTACGGAATAATATAGAAAAAATAGGCATTAGGGAAAATATTGAAGAAAATACCTATGTTACACCTCACAGGAATTCTGTAATTGCAGCTCTTTTCGGCAGGCATAAACTCGATATTGCAAATATGCAGCCTTTTTTTGAAATCTTCACAAAGATTCCAGGAGTGGGGCTGTTGTTCGGACATTGTCATGATCAGCAGCATGGGTACTACTATCCGAATGTCGAAGAATTTTTTGCGATGGTTGATAAGGTCATTGAGCATCGTCGTTTTATGACCAAAGTGAACCAGAAATGATGGTTTGCCTGAAACAATGAATGCCTTTTCTAGACAATTTTCGCTTTTTCTAAGGAATAGTGATCCGGTTGCGATCGGCTGGGGGCGGAAGAAATCAGGTGCTGCAGCGGTAAAGGGCGCGGAAAAGCAGGGTCGTGATTTCCAATTATTGGAAGATGGATTTCTGCGTTCGGTCGGTAGGGAAGATCCGCCGCTTTCCGTCGTCTTCGATGATCGGGGGATGTATTACGACGCAATGGCTCCGAGCAGTTTCGAGCGGCTTGTTTTCCAACCATTGGAAGAAAAACAGACGGCCCGTATTTTTGGTTTGATGGCGCAGTGGCGAAAATTTCGGGTATCCAAATACAATGCCGAACGGGACTTCGCCGGAAAACTGCCTGACCGTTATGTGCTGGTCGTCGATCAGGTGGCCGGCGATCTGTCGGTCGAATACGGGTTGGCGAATGCCGAATCGTTTCAGATCATGCTGAAGGCCGCGCTGGATGAAAATCCGCATTCGACGGTTGTGGTGAAAATGCACCCGGATATTTATACCCGCAAGAAGGCGGGGCACTTCGATATCCAGACCTTGGAACAACATCCGCGCATCAACGTTGTGGCCGAAAGCTGCCATCCGGTGCGTTTGATTGAACAGGCTGAAAAAGTGTATGTCGTTACATCGCAAGTAGGTTTTGAGGCCCTCATTTGGGGTAAACCCGTGCGCTGTTTTGGCATGCCGTTTTATGCAGGATGGGGACTCACAGAAGATGAATTACCTGCTCCTGATCGGCGGGGCGTTGCAAGCCTGGAACAGCTGGCTCATGCCGCGCTGGTAGACTATCCGCGATACATTGACCCAGAGCGCGGGGCGCGCTGCGAAGTGGAAACGGTGATGGAATACATTGGCCTTCAGCGCAGCATGAGGTCGCGCTTCCCAAGCACCCTTTATGCGCTCGGTTTTTCGCCCTGGAAAAAACCGTTGCTGAAATTTTTCTTCCAAGGTTCGGAAGTTCAGTTTGTCTCCGATGTTGAAAGCATCCCGGCCGAAGCAACCGTGGTGGTTTGGGGAAGTGCGCAACCGGACGGAGCTTCCAAGGATTGGAACATTTTGCGTGTTGAAGATGGCTTTCTGCGCTCCTCCGGATTAGGCAGCGATCTGGTTCGTCCGCTTTCGTGGGTGATTGACGATGCGGGGGTCTATTACGATGCCTCCTGTTCTTCCCGCCTGGAAATTATTCTGCAGGAAGAGGCGTTCGGGGAATCGCTTCTAGCGCGGGCGAGAGGATTGCGGGAGCAGATCGTTTCGCTGGGCATCGGAAAATATAATCTGATCGGTGCGCAATGGACGCGCCCGCAACACGCAACGCACGTTATTTTGGTTCCGGGGCAGGTGGAAAACGATGCCTCCATCCGCTTTGGTGCGCCGTCCGGCTCAACCAACCTCGGCTTACTGAAGGCCGTGCGCGAAAAAAATCCGGCGGCCTACCTGGTTTACAAACCGCATCCGGATGTGGTGGCTGGTCTCCGCTTGAAGGGTAAGGGCGAGGATGAGGTGTTGCAGTGGTGCGATGAAATCATCACGTCCGGCGATGTCGCTCCGCTGTTTGACCAGATGGATGAGGTGCACACGCTGACTTCTCTGACGGGGTTCGAGGCGTTGCTGCGCGGGATTCCGGTGACCTGTTATGGGAATCCATTTTATGCCGGGTGGGGACTGACGACGGATATCCATCCGCTACAGCGGCGAACCCGGAAACTCAACCTCGATGAACTTGTTGCAGGTGCACTCATCCTGTATCCAACCTACGTCAGCCGCACAACCGATGCTTTCACCTCTCCCGAGCGGGCTGTTGAAGAGCTGGTTGAATGGCGGGCGGAAGGCCCGTCACGTATGCCTTTGTGGCGGCGGGTACGTCGGCAGATTGTGCGGCAATGGTCCGCTTCAGGACTGAGAAGGAATCCTTAATGCGGCTCCACAATAAAGATATTGACAGGACTATGGATAGCAGAACCATTTTCGAGAAGAGATCTTAAAAATAGTTCGTTGAGGGATGCATTTTGGATAGAAGTGAGATTTGAAGGAATTAATATGACGGAAGAAAATAAAGAAGTATGTAAACCCCAGAATGCGCCAACGTCTCCTTTGCCAATTAAAAAAGCTGCCGACGTGCGACCGCAGGCTCGTCGGCGTAGGTGGCTGATATGGTCGTTCTTTATTTTCGTATTGCTGCCGGTGGTTCTCGGAACGATTTATACAACGTTTATAGCATCGGACCGGTATGTAACGCATGCGGGCTTTTCAATTCGAAGTATGACTGAAAACAGTGGAGGTGATCTGCTGGGGGCATTTACCGGGTTGGTTGGGAAGGGGTCCACGACATCCGATGCCTATATGGTACTGAAATATCTGGAGAGCCGGGAAGTGGTTGAGCGGCTTGAGAATGATATTAGTTTCAGGGAAATCTATGGATCAGAGGAAATAGATATCTTTTCCAGACTACCTGCGAATCGAGAAATTGAGAAAGTAACAAAGTATTGGGAGCGCCGAATCAGCGTCAGCTTTAATCCCACATCCGGCATTATTAATTTTGAGGTACAGGCGTTCTCTGCAGAGGATTCTCAGCGAGTGGCGAAACTGTTGTTGGAGTACGTGCAGGAGCTGATCAATACGCTTTCCGAGACGGCCCGAATGGATGCGGTTCATTATGCCGAAGTGGAAGTGAAACGTTATGAAACGCGTTTGTTGGATATTCTGAAGCGCGTTCAAACCTTTCGAGAAAATGAAGAGTCGATTGATCCTTCTGTGAGCGCCATGGCTCAGATTGAAATGCTTTCCGCAATGGAAAAGGAACTGATCGAGCTTCGCACCCGTATCGCTATTTTAGAGCAGTCTGTCGATGAAAATGCCCCGTCACTGCGCTCGTTGCATCGCCAGGAAAAAGCGCTGGAAGATGAAATTAAGGCTAAGGGAGGAGGACTTAATAAAGAAGGCTTCCCTGAGGGGCTTTCGGCACAACTTTCCCAATATGAAAGTCTCCAGGTGGAAAAGGATTTCGCTCAGAGGGCCTATGCTTCCGCATTGGCCTCATTGGAAACCGCGCGAATTGAGGCCGGTCGCCGCCAGCGCTTTCTAGCGGTTTATGAAAAACCGGCACTGCCGGAATATCCGCTTTACCCCCGAAAAATTCTATATCCGGTTCTCATCATTATTATTTCTGTCGTGCTTTGGGGAGTTGGAATTCTTATGGCCTACGCGATCCGTGATCATATTTCATAATCCCTCTGTATGAGAAGTTTATTAACATTACAGCTAAGGGTAATCGGGGCTCTTGTGTTGCGCGAAACGCGTGCAACCTTCGGCACCTCACAGTTGGGATATCTTTGGGCGATTGTTACTCCGGCTCTAGGCGTGGCGGTTTTTGTGCTCGTGTTCGGTGCCGCAGGTCGTCGCCCTCCGTTTGGTTCCAGTCTGGCTCTTTTTTTTGCAACGGGATTGCTGACGCTCGAGTTTTATAAAAAACTCTCAACGTCGTTAATGACCACCTTTAATGCCAATAAGGCTTTGCTGACGTATCCTTGCATTAAAGAAACCGACACGCTTTTTTCTCGGTCACTCCTGATCTCTGCAACCTATCTGGTCATCATGCTGGTGTTCTACGGTACGCTGGTTTTATTCCAAAAGGCCTCGCCGCCACATCATCCAGACCAGTTGATAGTGGCATTTTTTATGATTTGTTTATTGGGTACGGGCGTGGGGATTGTGAATGCGGTCATGCTTTCAATCTGGGAATCATGGTCCTATGTTGAGAGTATTCTGACTCGTCCGTTGATTATTATTTCCGGCGTCTTTTACATTCCAAGTAGCTTGCCTCCTGCGGCTCTGAATGTGCTTCAATGGAATCCGGTGTTACATCTAATAGAATGGTTCCGAACAGGGTATTATTCGAATTACAACAGTACCGTTTTGAATAAAGAATATTTATTTTTATTCGCACTTCTTATTCTCCTTATTGGGCTCATTGGAGAAAGGTTGACCCGAAAGAGGCGGGCCGGACAATGATTGAACTCATTAATGTTTCTAAGGTTTATTCCCTCAAAGGGATTCGGAAGGTGATCTTCGAGAACCTTAATTTTCGGTTCGAGCAGGGGCGGAATATCGCCATCATGGGGCCGAACGGAGCGGGGAAATCAACCCTCCTTCGACTCATTGCCGGAACGGAGCAGGCGGACCGCGGGCGGATCAGTCGAAATGTGTGTGTGTCGTGGCCGCTGGGGTTTGCCGGCGGGTTCAACGGGTCGATGACCGGGTTGGAAAATGTGCGGTTTGTTTCGCGGATTTACGGGCAGGACACCGAATGGGTCATTGACTATGTGGAAGAATTTTCCGAGCTGGGGAAATCGATGCGGCTGCCGATCAAAACCTATTCCAGCGGCATGAAAGCGCGCTTGGCTTTCGGGTTGAGTATGGCGATTGATTTTGACTGCTACCTGATCGATGAAATCACGGCGGTCGGTGATGCCAATTTTCGGCGAAAAAGTAAACAGGCGCTGGAACAGAAGCTGGACCATTCCCGCATCATCATGGTTTCGCACTCGCAGGAAACCATTAAATCCTATTGCGACTGCGGCCTTCTGCTGACGCATGAAGGCCTGACCTATCATGACGATGTTGAGTCGCTGCTCAGGGCCTATAACGAGAGTTGTGCCTGATTGATGGTAGAACAATCGTTCCCGCTTGTTTTTCGATTTTCATCAGGGAGCAGGCGGGATGCCTGCGATACGGAAGCTGTACTGCAGGCGTCCCGCCTGCCCGGTTGCGCAGAAGCCGTTTTAGTAGTGGTGTTAGAGTATTTTCAGTTTGGGCATGTCCTGAATGTCCACTGCGCCGATGACCCGGTTTTGTTCGTCGACCACAATCAGGTCGTCGATATTATATTTCTCGTAGATATTCAGGATTTCGAGCGCGAGCATATCCTTGCTCAGCGTTTTAGGATTTTTTGTCATGACTTCATCAACGGTATACTCGGTCAGGTTCGGCGTTTCGATCAGGTGTCTTCGCAGGTCGCCGTCGGTCATAATGCCAAGTAGAACATTGTCTTGATCAACAACAGCTACGCAACCGGCTTTGGCGCCGGTCATAGAAATCAGAGCTTCGCGCACGGGATGTCCGGAGCGCACGGTGGCACAGCGGTTTCCGGTTCGCATCACGTCGGATACCCGTAACAGCAGGGTGCGTCCGATGGCTCCGCCCGGGTGCATTTTGGCATAATCTTCCAGCTTAAAGCCGCGCGCTTCCAGCAGCACCATGGCCATGGCATCACCGAGTGCGAGAGTGGCGGTGGTGCTGGCGGTCGGGGCCATATTAAAGGGGCACGCCTCTTTATCAACCTTTACGGAAACAATGATGTCGGCCGCTTCGCCCAAGGGTGAATTCGGGTCGCCGGTCAGGGCGATGATTTTAACGCCTTTGCGTTTGATGGGCTGGAGTACGGCAATCAATTCATCCGAAGCGCCGGAATAGCTCATGGCCAGCACAATATCGCGGTCCGAAAGAATGCCGAAATCGCCGTGCATCGCTTCAATCGGGTGCATTGCAACGGTTGGAGTGCCGGTGCTGGTGAAGGTGGCGGCCATTTTATTGCCGATGTGCCAGTTTTTTCCAACCCCCACCACAACCACTTTGCCGCTGCCGTTGCTGATGGTTTCTAGAATGGCATCAATCGCCTGAACAAATCCCTCGCCCAGATCGTTTCTCACCTTCTGGACGCCTGCTGTTTCAATATCGAGCACTTCGTGAGCGCGCTTTAGATAATCCAATGTTTCTCTCCGTTGTTTCGATGGTCGGCGAAATTACCGCATTTTTTCCAACCATTGGAATTTATTTATTCAAATAAAGAAGATGAACCACTATGGTTTCCGAACCTTGGAAAATTCTGGAGTGAATGAATGGCCTCAAATGGATCAAAAATCGGATGTTGGATTGCTATCGCCATATTGGCATTGATGCTTTTTGGCAGTTTTTTAACAAATATCGGGTTGACGGCTGCGTTGTTCAGCGGATCAGCTTCCAGCGTGGGAGATGCGTATGCGCAGGATCAATTCCCATCGTTCGATGAAGTCTGGTCCTACGGCGATCGAGACGGAAGTAAAGTGGTTCGTGTTGACCTGCAAGGGGTGATTATGCGCGGTCGGCAGGAGCGTCTGTTCGGCTCGGAACCGGATATGGTGGAATCCATTCTCTCCCAGATTCACGCCGCCACTTTCGACTACGAGGTGAAAGCCATTCTGCTCGAAGTGGACTCGCCGGGCGGGGGCGTTACGCCGAGCGATGAAATATATGCTGCGCTGGAACGGTTCAAGCGGGAAGATGAAGAACGAATCATTCTGGTGTTTGTTCGCGATCTCTGTGCATCGGGCGGTTATTACGCTTCGATGGCCGGCGATTACATCATGGCCGAACCCACGGCGATTGTCGGTTCAGTCGGTGTCATTATGCAGACCCTGAACATGCAGGGGCTCGGTGAGAAGCTGGGCCTGAGCTCAGTGACGATTGCTTCCGGAGCGAATAAAGACATGCTCAATCCGTTTGAACCCGTGAATCCTCTGCACATTGAAATGCTGCAGGATCTGGTCGATTCCATGCAGGACCGCTTTGCCACGATTGTTACGGAATCCCGCGGGCTCGACAGCCGCGAGCTGCTCGATGGACGGGTGTTCAATGTTTCCCAGGCATTGGAAAATAATCTGATCGATGGCGTCGGCTACTGGCCGGACGCAGTAGATAAGCTGGCCGACCTGCTGGATGATGACGAAGTTTATATCGTGCGCTATGCACAGCCTCTCACCTTTTTTGAAAGTATGTTCGGTGCAAAAACTCCGAAAATTCCGGACTTCCAGGCCGTGGAAGCCCCACGCTTTTTATATCTTTGGAAACCCTAGGCGCGGCGTTGCCGCTTGAATGTTGAATGGCGAACACGGAGCCGCAGCGTAGAAGTGCATTGCCTTCGGAATTCGACATTCCATGGTGGAAATTCTGCGTTTAGTCATAATTAGGAATAGAATAATGAAATATAAAATTTTACTCAGCTTGTCATCTATCGCCATCCTCACCGGATGCGAAACCCTGCAGACCCCGCAGCAACGTCAGCAGGAAGCCGCTCGCCGGCAGGCCGCTCAGCGCCAGCAGGAGGAGCAGGTCTATCGCGTGAAAGGCCAGGTCGAATCAGTCGAAATGGAAAATGCCCGCCTGATGCAGGAGATTCAGGCGCTGCGGAATGAGGTGCGCAGCATGAATTCGCAGGTCTCGCAGCTGAACGCCAAAATGAACGCGCTCGATGCCAAGCAGCAGCGGGAAATGAGTAACCTTATTAAAGAGGTGGAATCGTTGCTTAAAAAGAGCGTGGCCAGTTCAAGCCGCTCTTCTTCCGGTTCCACCGCCAACCGCGGGCCGGGCCGGGAACATGTGGTTGAAACGGGACACACGCTGTCAGCAATTGCCCAGGCCTATGGCACCACGGTCAAGGCCATCAAATCCGCCAACAACCTGAAGTCGGATCAGATCTATGTCGGACAGAAGCTTTTCATTCCTGAATAGTGGGGATGAGAACCGCAGAATAACGAACAGGGAAGGTCGAATTTCGAAAGAAATGAACTTCTTCGTTCTGCGGTTCCCTGTTCAGTCATCAATATTCTAGAGGGCCCATGCCAGGAGCAATGGAATTGTTACAACTGCCGCCAGATGGGTCACGAGCAGGGTTGAGGCAATAAAGTCGGAGTCGCCGCCGAAGCGTTCGCTGAATACCAGGCTGGTGACGGCGGCGGGCATCACGGCAATCACCGCGAGAATTCCACGCGCCATTTCTCCCATCGGAATCAGGTTCAGTAATAGAATAAACAGCACCGGCGTAACAATCAGGCGCAATAGGGATAGCAGCCACACATGCCAGTCGAACGCCGCTTTGGCGTTGAGGGCGGCAATGCGACTGCCGGATACCACCATCGAAACCGCCACCGTTGCTTTGCCTACCGTATCCGCCCCGAAATAGGTCAGGGCCAGCAGACGACGCGCGAGATCGGCAAAAAATCCAGACGCTGGAAGTTCCGGGCTCACCAGATCCCGCACGCAAACCCAGCCGATTGAAAAGATCAGCGCAATCAGCGGCGGACCGAACATCATTTTTAGACCCTCGGTTAGATTGCTGGAGCGGTTGAACAGAAAAACGCCCAGCGTCCAGACCGTCAGCTCAAAGCCCATCGAGGCAAAAACCAGCAGGGCCACGCCTTCATTGCCCCACAGCAGCATCACAAGGGGGAGTGGCAGAAACAGATAGTTGTTAATCGTGTTCTGGAAAAGAAAGGCGCTGGCGCGCTGTTGGTCGACCCCTTTGATAAAGCGCAGCGAGATCAGCCCGAGAATCAGCCCGGTCCCGGCAATCGCCATCGCCATCACCGGCATAATCCAGTTCGACGCCAGCTCCTGGGCATTCAGCTTTGTGACCGAAGAAAAAATCAGGCAGGGATAGATGATCGAAATCAGCACACGCACCATTTCGCTCGTCCCTACGGCGCTTACCACCCCGCGTTTCCGGGCCGCATAGCCGATGGTCATCAGCACTAAAATAAATAAAACCTGTAAAACGTAATTCATGAGTTCCTTTCCAAAGATGGGAAATAGGAAATAGCGGATAGAGCCGATTTGGAAAGTTCCAACTGAAACTTTTACGAGTTCCAGCCCTTGGAAAATGCACTTTTCAATCCTTGGAAAAAGACAAATTACCGCTTGCAAGACAGATAGATACGTCTATTATGGCGCGCTTGTTCACGGGAGAGGTGTGTTCCGGCCGAGCGGCTGGCACTTTTTTTGTGAATGGAATATTAACTTAACACAAAGGTCAGGGAGCGCGTGTTCCCGCTTTAATAGTATGGAATCAACAACCAACACAGACATGGATGCGGATTACGCAGCTATGGACGCAATATACGACGATACCCTTAAGAACTTTACCGAAGGCTCTATCGTTCCAGGTACCATTCTCAGTGTCATCGACGGCGACGTCCTGATTGACATTGGCTACAAATCAGAAGGTATCATCTCCGCCCAGGAATTCAAAGATCTCGCAGAAGATCCGGTCGGGCAGGAAACTGAAGTATTCCTCGAACAGCTCGAGGACAAAGACGGCATGATCGTCATCTCCAAACGCCGTGCTGAACAGCAGCGTGCATGGGACTACGTAGTTAACGAATGCGAAGAAGGCAGCCTCGTAACAGGTACCATCAAAAATATCGTCAAAGGCGGCTTCATTGTCGACGTTGGCGTTGATGCTTTCCTTCCGGGCTCGCAGCTTGACGTTACTCCGGTTCGCAATCCCGAAGAGCACATGGGCAAGACCTATGAGTTCCGTATCCTCAAGATTAACCTTGAACGTAAAAACATCGTTGTTTCCCGTCGTGAACTCATCGAAGAGTCCCGTCGCGAATCCCGCCGTAAGATCCTGGCTGAAATCCAGACCGGCGAACTCCGTCCGGGTGTGGTCAAGAATATCACCGACTTCGGTGCATTCGTTGATCTCGATGGTATTGATGGTCTCCTCCATGTCACCGACATGACTTGGGGCCGCATCAACCATCCGTCTGAAATCCTCAAGGTGGGCGACGAGCTCAACGTGATGATTCTCGAAATCGATCTTGAAAAAGAACGTATCTCCCTCGGCCTCAAGCAGACCATGGATAATCCATGGGAAGAAATTGAAGCACGCTATCCGATCGGCGGCCGTGTACACGGTAAAGTCGTCAACCTCGCTCCGTATGGTGCGTTTGTTGAACTCGAAGAGGGTGTTGAAGGTCTGGTTCACGTTTCTGAAATGTCCTGGACTAAGCGCATCCAGCGCGCTGCTGACGTTCTGAATGTGGGCGACGAAGTGGACGCAGTTGTTCTGGCTGTTTCGACCGACGATAAGAAAATCTCGCTCGGCATGCGTCAGACCGAAGAAAACCCATGGGAAGTTGTTGCGGGTAAATATCCGATCGGCTCGCTCGTACAGGGTAAAGTTCGCAACTTCACTTCCTACGGCGCATTCGTTGAGCTCGAAGAAGGTGTTGACGGTATGATCCACGTGTCCGACATGTCCTGGACCCGTAAAGTCAACCATCCTTCCGAAGTCCTCAAGAAGGGCGAAGAAGTGCAGACGGTTGTTTTGGAAATCGATTCCAACAACCAGCGCATCAGCCTCGGCCTCAAGCAGGCTCAGGACGATCCCTGGGCCGGTATTGTTGACCGCTACCCGATTGGCGCGAAAGTCAGCGGAATCGTTACCAAGATCTCTTCCTTCGGTGCATTTGTTGAAATCGAAGAAGGCATCGACGGTCTGGTTCACATCAGCCAGATTTCCGACGACCACATCGAGCGTGTTAAAGACGTGATGAACGTTGGCGACACCATCGAAGCCCGCGTTGTTAAGGTGGATCCGGTTGAACACCGTATCGGTCTGAGCGTCAAGGCTGCCAAGGTGGATGACGATGAATTCGAAGTTCGCGAAGACATGCTCGAAGGCCTTCAGGCCGGTGCTGAGCTTGTTGACCTCGGATCCGCGTTTGATAGCGCCTTCGGCGATCAGCTCGAAGAGTGGCATCCCGGCGACAAGAAAAACGACTAAGCGTCGATTTTCCTAAGCTGAAAGCCTGCCCGGATTCGGGCAGGTTTTTTTGTGACTTTTTCTCGGCTTTATGGCTAAATGCGCGCTTTCTTTTCCTGCACGGAAAATAGCTATTTGGATAAACATATGAATATTGAAGAACAACTCGATTTCCTGTCGGCGCGTGCCGTTGATTTTATCAACCGCGACGACCTGAAGAAAAAACTGGAAAAGGCGGCCGCAAAAGGATGTGGACTACGCATTAAGTATGGTGCCGATCCCTCCGCACCGGACATGCATCTCGGCCACGTGGTCGGGCTCAATAAACTGCGCGAATTTCAGGATGCCGGCCATACGGTCGTATTTATTATCGGCGACTTTACCGGCATGATCGGCGATCCCTCCGGAAAATCGGTCACCCGTCCCGCTCTATCGAAGGAGCAGGTAGCCAAAAATGCCGAGAGCTATAAAGACCAGGTCTTCAAAATTCTCGACCCGGAAAAAACGGAAGTACGCTTTAATTCCGAGTGGTTGGGCGAAATGAAATTTGAAGACGTTATTCGTCTGACCGCACACGTCACGGTTGCACAGATGCTAGCACGCGATGATTTTTCGAAGCGCTATGCGGAGAATCGCCCGATCTCGCTGGTGGAATTTCTTTACCCACTTGTTCAGGCCTATGATTCGGTGATGATCGAAGCGGATCTTGAGCTGGGCGGAACGGATCAACTGTTCAATCTGTTGCTCGGTCGCGAGCTTCAGAAAGTGATGGGGCAGCCGCAGCAGTGCGTGATGACGCTTCCTTTGATTGAAGGTCTCGATGGCGTTCAGAAAATGTCGAAGTCGCTTAACAACTATGTCGGTGTGGATGAAGCCCCGCGCGATATGTATGGCAAGCTGATGAGTGTGCCGGACGACCTGATGTGGAAATATTTTGAATACATACTCTGCTGGCCGTCCGACAAAGTGGCTGATACCAAAGCCAAAGTCGAAAGCGGCGAGCTGCACCCGCGAGTCGTCAAGGACATGCTCGGTCAGGCGGTGGTCACCCGGTTCGTGGGTGAAGCCGAAGCTAAGCATGCTTCAGAAGAGTTTACGCGTGTATTCGCGCAGAAGGCTCTGCCCGATGATATACCGGAAGTCAGCGTGCCTGCTGAAGAGATCGGCCTGCTGAGTCTGATGGTTCAGGCCGGGCTGTGTAAGAGCAACGGTGAAGCCCGACGGCTTGTGAAACAGGGTGCTGTAAAAATTAATGACGAGAAAGTGAGTGATGAGCGTGCTCAGATCACGCCGGAAGATGGAATGATCATCCGTTCCGGCAAGCGCGGCTTCGCACAAATTAAAATTGGATAAAGGCGTGGTGAGTGATGGTTGAGCCGTGAATTAATAATCACGCCTCACGTTTCACGTCTCACGCAAGCAACACGGAGAATTGGACAATGGCCGGACATAGTAAATGGGCAAACATTAAGCACAGAAAAGGGAAAGCCGACGCTGCACGCGGCAAGGTTTTCAGTAAACTTGCCAAGGAAATCATGGTGGCGGCATCCGCAGGCGGTGGGAACGTGGACGATAATATTTCGCTACGCGCACTGGTGCAGAAAGCCAAAGGGGTCTCCATGCCCAAGGATAACATCGACCGCGCCATCCAGAAAGGTACCGGCGAACTCGAAGGCGGCAAGCTCGAAGAGTGCTCCTACGAGGGCTACGCCGCCGGCGGCATTGCCGTGGTGGTGAAGGTGCTGACGGACAATACGAACCGCTCAATCGCCGAAGTGCGCCACGCGTTCACAAAAGCCAACGCCAGCATGGCCGACCAGGGCGCGGTCAGCCGCATGTTCCAGCGCAAGGGGCAGATCTATATCGACAAGGACCAGACCGATGAGCTGACCCTGATGGATCTCGCGCTCGAAGCCGGCGCCGAAGATTTGAAGACCGAAGGCGACCAGTTTGAAGTCATTACAGATCCCAACGATTTTGACACGGTGTCCGATGTCATCACCAAAGCCGGCATCGACATGGCCGAGTCTGAAATTACCCTGATTCCGGATCTGGTGGTGGAAGTCACCGATATCAGCCAGGCCAAATCTATCATGGCGTTTGTCGAAAAACTCGAAGAGCTTGACGACGTTCAGGATGTCTACACGAACTTCGACATTTCCGATGAGATCGCCGCCCAGCTCGAAGAAGAAGACTAGTTAGCTGTTGCTCAACCAAATTAAGGGATCCCGCCCGTTTAGAAGGCGGGATTTTTTTTATGCCTAGAATGCTAAGGAGTTTATGAAAACAATCTTACTTGCGCAAAAAAATATAAAATAGTTGTCCCTGACAATGAATGCTCCTATCCTTTTACCGTACTTGGCGGGTGACGTTCCGGTGTCGGTGTGCACATCAGTTCTTCCTGCTAATTGAAGGATCAGGGAGGTTCAATATGAAAAAGCCAGTGTTGTGGTGTCTTTTCTTTTTCTGCGATTTCAGCGCTGGGAACTAATTCGCTCAGTCAAATCTCATTGCCTATTGATCCCGCCACCCTGAAAAAACGGTATTTACTGCGGGAATCGCTTGATTACGTATTCCCCGACTCAGGCGGGATATGAAATGGTCTTCTCTCCCCGGCATCATCGCCTGAGATAGTTGCATACCTGCTACCCATTGTGGCCAAACAGAATGCAGCTTTGCAACTTTCATGAATTAAATGAGATCAGTACTAAACCCCTATCCAGATTGTGTTTAGACATCCTCCACTGTGCGTTGCTGGCCGCCGATACGATCAGAAAAGCCATCGAAGCGTACGTTGAAAAACCTCCGAAGATTCCGTTTCGACAGAAGCACAAACCCTTCAGTCAGCATGGCAACGACAGGCATCCGCCTGAATCCCATGGAGGGATGCATGTCTGAAGAAAATAACACCCTCGGCATGCAGATGCTGAACATCGAACTCCAGAAAGTTTCGCTCGGGGCCTTGATTCTTGCACTGGGCATGCTGGTGGATAATGCCATTGTGGTGCTGATGGAATCCTGATCCGGGTTGAACGGGGCGGAAGCCGCGAGGACGCCGCAACCGAAGTGGTCCATGAGACCCAGTGACCCCTGCTGGGGGCCACACTGATCGCAATTCCGGCCTTCACCGCCATTGGATTCGCGCCGGGCAACGTCGACGAATTCTACCGATCGCTTTATCATGTCATGGCCTTGTCGCGGTCAATCAGCTGGGGACTTGCAGTTACAGCGACGCCGCTCTTGTGTGTCTGGTTTCTCAAGATTCCTGAAGTCCAAGGAAAGGACCCTTGCGACAAGCGCAGGTTCCGCACGTGCCGGAAAATACTGCACACCACCATCGGTCATCGGGCAATTGATCATCGGGATGCAAATGATGCTCGACGGTGTTGCGCACTGGTTCATGGACCTGCCAAAATGGAGGCATGCGAATGCCTGTATGTTTTGGAATGATCCAGCAATACCCGATCCATCTGTTCCGCCATGATCTGCATCAGCGGGGTTTCATAGCACTGCCAAACGGACTGGTTTGATGTTCCAATGCTTGGAAGTTTTTCCTGAAGCCAGGGACCGAGCAGTCTGCCGGATGCGGCATAACAACCGGAGAATACGATCCGATCATAACCATCCATTGCGGCGAGTGCCATTCCGGTGCGCAGCAGGATGCGATATTCCAGCACCTGCTTAGCCAGCAACAGGTCAGCGTCATCGGAGAGAAGAACCTCCTCAATGGTTACGGGCCGTCCGGCGAGGGCCCGCATGCCGCTCTGCTCGGCCAGCAGCCGGTTAAGCTGTTCAGGGCCCCATTGTTCTTTACGGGCAAGTGTCAGCAATACCCCGGAATCAATTTCGCCGCACGAGGTCTGCCCCGGCAGTCCTTCCAGCGGGGTGGCCCCGCCGCTGACCATAACCGGCCGCCCCCCTTTCACGGCGGCAATCTCCGGATGTGGTTCAAGACAGATCGATACGATTCTCGCAGAAAGGCCCGCCTGCTTTTCCAATGACCGCTCAGCGGCCCGGCCGGCGGCTTCATGAAATAGACCATGATAGCCGAAGCGGCGAATCCCGGAGTCCGTAAACGCATCGGTATTGATGGCGTACAGATATTCACAGGCGGGCAGTTTGGTGAAAAAGGCTGTTTCAAAAAAGAGGACCACCGGCCGGCCGGGTAAATGCCAGAAGCAGCTTTCAATCAGTTCCAAAACCAGTGGCAGATGCATCGGGGCGAGCGGCACCTGCGCCTTCAGATTTTCAATCACGGCGGGCGTGGCCACCGCGTGCGACGGGAAACTGATTCCGCCCGCCACCACGTGCAGCGCCACCGACTCGACCAGCAGACGGGAGGCCGAGACATAGTCCCCGTTCTCGCCCCGCGATAGAATCTGATCCAGCGCGCTTCCCATGCTCAGGTCCGTGCGAATCCCTTCCATGCGGCCCTCGAACGCGGGCGTCTCTTTTCCTGCCGGAAAGAAACCATAGGCCAGGATATTGGGTTCCAGTTTAAGTACCAAGCGGTTCATGGGTTAACTCCTTGCTGTTTATCGAGCCGGTTCGCTGACGCGTCAGGGTTTGATAAACCTGCCGCGCAATGGCCAGCTCTTCATTGGTTTGAACAACTAAAATCTTTATCCGGCTGTCTGCGGCGGCCACATCGGCCGGAAGTCCGCATAAGGCGCGGTTTTTTTCAGGATCAATGCGCAAGCCGAAACATTCGAATCCCTGACAGACGGCTTCGCGAACCTCGGCCACCTGTTCCCCGATCGTATCGGTGAAGATCACCGCATCGGCCTGCCCGACAACGGCCAGATAGGCCCCCAGATATTTTCGGATTCGCCAGATGTAGGCAGACGCCGTATTGCGGGTGGATTCATCCTGATCTGCATCCTGCAGAATATCCCGGATATCGCCCGACATGCCACTGAGCCCAAGCACTCCGCTCTGCCGGTTCAGCACTTTTTCCACCGAATCCTCTTCTCCCTGCATATACACCAGCATGCTCATCGTCAGCGCCGGATCAATATCCCCGCAACGCGTGCTCATGATCAGTCCCTGTAGCGGGGAAAAGCCCATCGTATTATCCATGCTGTATCCGTTTTTCACGGCACACAGGCTGGCGCCGCCACTGCCGAGATGGCAGCTGACGGCTGAAAAACCGGTGAGCGGACATCCCGATATACGGGCCGCTTCTTCCACCACAAACTGATGACTGGTTCCGTGGAACCCATATTTCCGCAGGCCATGCCGCCGGCGGAATTCTGCCGGTATCGCATAGGTGTAGGCATAGTCGGGAATCGTTGCATGATACGCGGTATCAAACACGGCCACCTGGGGCAGGTCCGGATAGAGTTCACGGCATTGGTGAATTAATTTCAGCGTGGGCGGATTATGCAACGGAGCAAGATCGTTCAGCCCTTCGAGCTGCAGAATGGACTGCTGGTCCATCAACGCCGGCTGCGTGAATAAAGATCCGCCGTGCACCACCCGGTGGCCCAGCGCATCCGGGGTAAGGCCGTCTTCCTTCAACAGCTTCATCACTTCGTTAAAGGCCGCCGCATGATCCGGCATGTCTGCGTAATGCACCTGTTGTTTGTTGCCGGCGGTCTGATGATAGACCCGCGCCGGCTCTGCGGTTTGCGGCCCGACCCGCTGCGCCTCCCCCGAAGCCCGTTCGGCTTCGGCAGGAAACGTGATCAGGCGATATTTCAGCGATGAACTTCCGCAGTTAAAAACGAGCACATTCATGAATCTGCTCCTTTAAATTTCATCCGTAGTCCAACCGCAAACGGGCACTCCGATGAGTGCATGAACAATTGCGGCTGTGCCATAAACCGCCTGCCGGATTTTCGAACAGGAAACCTGTTCATCCCGCGAGTGTGCCTGGGCTTCGTTTCCAGGTCCGTAACCGATGGTCGGAATTCCGAACTCATTCACAAGTACGGCGCCGGCGGTTCCCATGCCGAGCTGGCCCAGTTCCCATTTCCCCGTGCGAACGTCGCAATCGGCTGCCTCAAGGGCCTGCCGTGCGCGCTCAATCAGACGGTTGAAGGGATCGGTTGACCAGGCATTGGAAACCCGCTGAACCGTGACCATGCGGCCACTCTGAAGTTTCTGTTTCTCCTCATGAACCGCCACAGCGGCATGAATGTCGGGCAGCGGCTTAACCGCCAACTGCACATGATGATCAATCTCTTCCAGAACCGCAGCAGCCGGTTGACCCTGGCCTACCCGATGCGCCATATGCACTGTCTGATAAGCGCGGCCCGTCCCATTCTGCTGCACCGGATCCACGTTGCGGATTTCCGTCCAGCCGGGTAGACTGCTTGTTTCCGTATAGTCATCCGTAATCGTCCTGGCGGCATCGCTCAGCGTTTCCGGTTCGGAACCGTCGATGCAGATGTCGACTTCCATCCATCCGTCGTGACCGTAGTAAAGGCCCAGATCCGTCGGCTCACCAAGAATGGCATAATTCGGCATGAGACCGAATTCCGGCAGCGAGTCTTTCAACAAGCCACGCACGCCGAGGCTGGCTCCGTTTTCCTCGGCCACCGTTGCGGCCACAACCAGATTTCCTCTCAGAGGAAGCAGACTGTTTCGCAATAGCGCCCCGGCATAAACCTGAGCCGCAAGACCGCCTTTGCAGTCGGCCGCGCCCTCGCCGTGCAGTTGACCGTTAATCACCCGCCCATCATACGGCGAAGTGTTCCATCCTCTCCCCCGGGCAGGGTTCACGGTGTCCATATGACTGTTCAACAGAATGGTCGGAGCGGCATCGAATCCGGTCATCACGCCGATCACGTTGCCATAGTCATCGCGATAGACCGAATCATAGCCAATGGTTTTCATTTCCTGCTCAATGCAGTCTGCCACGCCTGACTCTTTCAGGCTGACACTGGGGGTCTGAACCAAGTGTTGGGCAAAACCAATTTCGCGACGGCTAAGCCCGGTGTTTTTTCCTTTCAGTATGTTGTACATGACTCACTCCTTTCCCTTTCGGGACCTTTTGCTTACATCAGCCCTAATGCAAAAAGTGCGCCATCTGAGCGTTCCTATCTATCTATTTAGCAACAGGTTGTTTATGCAATATTCACCTTTCTGCTTCACTGAAATACTATTTCATTGTGAAATGTTGCGTTTCATTTTAATATGCCATTTATGAAAGCCGAAGAACTCAAACTGGACGAACTGATTCGTTTTTCCGACGGCCTTATCAGCCTGCAGGGAAGGCGTCTGATTCTGCACGATATCCGGGCGTTTGCCCATTTGCGTAAAGACCTGTTCGAAGGACTGGGGCCTGTGCCGGCCCGAAAGATACTGACCCGATTCGCCTACTTTCAGGGTCAGGAAGATGCCGCGGCCATGCAGCGCCTCTTTAAGTGGGACAGCCTGGAAGAATGGCTCCGCGCAGGCTCTGCCATGCAGTCGCTGCAGGGGCTGGCCAAAAGCGTGGTCACCGCCATCGATCTGGATCAGGAGCAAGGCTGCCTGCACATGGAACTTTCCTGGCACAACTCCTTCGAAGCCGCCGAACAGCTGGTCCTTGCCGGCGAGGGCGATCACGCCGTCTGCTGGACGCTCGCCGGTTATGCCAGTGGGTATGCCTCGTTCTGCCTCGGGAAAGAGGTGGTCTTCATCGAAAACCAGTGCAAGGCCACGGGCAAGCCCATCTGTACGGCAACCGGACGCGATGTCGATTCATGGGGCCATCAGCTGGCCCCGCACAACGGCTATTTCCAGCAAGTGGAAATCGGACAGGAAGTTCATAAACTTTCCGAGGATTTAAAACGGAGTGAACAGCTGCTGGCCCGGCAGCGACAACAAATGCAGCTGCTCGAGAAGAAAAACAGTCCGGCCTATTTCGAAGTGCACAGTCCGGCATTTGAACAGGTGATTGATCTGGCCACCCGCGTGGCCGCCTATGATTCATCGGTGGTCATCAGCGGCGAGAGCGGCGTGGGAAAAGAGATTATGGCCCGGCACATTCACCGCTGCTCCCACCGGGCGAAAAAGGCCTTCGTGGCAGTCAACTGCGCCGCACTTCCGGAAACCCTGCTCGACAGCGAATTGTTCGGCCACACCGCAGGCTCGTTCACCGGAGCCCTGCACGATCGGACCGGGCTGTTCGAAGAGGCCGATGGCGGAACCATCTTCCTCGATGAGATCGGCGACATCCCGATTGCCCTGCAGACCAAACTTTTGCGGGTTTTACAGGAGCGGGAAATTATTCGCATCGGAGAAAATCTGCCCCGTAAAGTCGATGTCCGCGTACTGACCTCCACGAACCGGGATCTGGCCCAATGCGTTCAGGCAGGCACCTTCCGGGAGGATTTGTATTACCGGTTGCGCGTCATTGAAATTGAAATCCCCGCCCTTCGGAATCGTGTGGAAGATGTACTCCCTCTCGCTCGATATTTTGTGGCCCGGTTTTCCAAAAAGTTTGAAAAACCCGACCTCCATCTCGATGCCAAGTGCCTGAATTTTCTTCAGGCCTACCGCTGGCCCGGTAACGTTCGCGAGTTGGAAAATGCCATGGAACGCGCGGTGGTGCTGTGTCGAAATGGAGCCATCCAGCCCGAGCATCTGCCGCCGGGTATTCTCCGTCCTACCGCCGGCACCGCTCCCGACTCCTTTTCCGCGCAGCGCTCGCTGGCCGAAATCGAGCACGAACACATTCAGCGTGTGCTCGAATGGACCAACGGAAACAAATCAAAAACTGCCAAGATCCTCGGAATCAGTACCGCTACCTTATGGAGGAAACTGAAAAAGCCGGAAGAGCGTTTAATCTAGTCGAGTCAGCGTCTGAAGACCGTCAGCAGGCCTCCAGCAACAAGCCCTACTGACGATCAGGAATGCCCGTCGGGAATGGGCCGGCATGGGCAGCATGCCATGGCCGTCCTGCACAATGGAGCTGGTCAGCAGAATACTGAACGGGATGAGGTCGACGAGACCGGCAATCCCCAGGGGTTTTGCTGAATCACATCGCCGACCTGCTATTTCCCGCGCGACAGCACGTTCAGATATTCAATCACCACCACCAGCAATTACTACGACAAAACCCGTGATCATCAGGGCGTGTTTGAGGACGGATATCATTGGATGGCTTCTTCGGCACAAAGCTTGCGGAAAGAATCAGCAATTACGGGTGCGATACTGAAGGAACGATAGCCCATCTTTAACAGTCGCGGGATCATCTCCACGTTTGAGGCGATTTCCCCGCAGATGGCCACATCGTTTTCACGACCGGTTTTCCGGGCTTCAGCCAGAATGAATTCGAGCAGCCACAGGAAGGCGGGGTTGGTGGGGTCGTTGAAGTCTACAACCTGCTCGTTGTCGCGGTCTGCCGCCATGAAGTATTGGAGCAGATCGTTGGTTCCGAGGTTGATGAAGTCGACCCTTGAAAGGATGTCCCGCGTGGCAATGGCCGCCGCCGGAATTTCGATCATCACACCCAGCGGGATGGAATCCAGAAATTCGGCACCTTCCTTCCGCAGGGCTTGTTTGACTTCGGTCAGAATCTGCTTGGTTTGTTCGATTTCCTCAGGCGTCGTCACCATCGGGATCAACAACGCGGTATCGGACCGATGCGCCGCGCGCAGGATTGCCCGCAACTGGATGCGCAGCTCATCCGGATTCACCATGAGATGCCGCCGGATGCCGCGGATGCCCAGCGAGGGATTGAGCCCGGTGCATGGGCAGGAAAGTCCCATCTGTTTGTCCCCGCCGATGTCGAACGTGCGGATATTCACCCGTCGCCCGGCGGCGGTCTCCACCACGCTGCGGTAGGCGCGATACTGTTCCTCTTCGGACGGCACCTGTTTGCCGGGGGTGATCAGGAACTCGGTCCGGAAAAGACCGATCCCCTCCAGGCCGTGGGCCAGCATCAGCTGGGCCTGTTCCGGATTCTCGATGTTGGCCCGCAAGGTGATCGGTTCGCCGCTGCCGGTGGTGCAACGCTGCGGGGTGGGGGACCCGTTCATCTGCGCTGTCGCAGCGACCTTTGCCTGGTAATCCTTCAGGGTTTGGGCGGACGGGTTGGCAATAAGCACGCCGCGGTCTCCATCCAGAATGACCGGCATTCCTTCATCCACATTTTCAATCAACGCCTTGATTTTTCCAATGGCTGGAATACCGAAGCCCTTCAACAGGATGGCCGCGTGGGAAGTCAGTGCACTGCTTTCGCTCGCGAAACCCAGGCCGTTGGCCTGGTGGGTGCGGATCACCTCGGAGGGATGCAGGTGCCGCGAGACCAGTATATCGGACGACTGTATGGGGTGATGGTGCCCCCGGGGTTTCCCTGAGAGAAAAGCCAGAAGGTTCAGGGCCAGATCGCGAATATCCTCCCGGCGGGACTGCAGGTAGGGATCGCGCATGTTATTGAACTGGGCAATCAGGGTCTGCGCGTTCTGGTTCAGGCAGAATTCGGCGCACATCCCTTGCTGTTCAATACAGCTGCGCACCAGATCGTGAAACGATTCGTCGGCCAGGATTGCCTGGTGGCTTTCGAAGATGGCCTGAGCCTCGAGGTGGGAGCCCGAGTGCATGCTCGCCACATGCTTCCGCAAATGTTGTTTTGCGGCCTCAACGGCCTGGGTGTAGCGCTTCTGCTCGGAGGCGACCTGTCCCGAATCGATACGGGTTTGCGGAATGGAAACCTCGGCATCCACCATGTGGATCCGGCCAATGGCGATGCCCGGGCAGATGGATGTGCCGTGCAATACCGTTTCGCAGTCATTGCGAGTCGGTTGTTTCGATAAAGCAGTCATTCCTGATTTCCTCCAACCTTTCTATTCGTGCGACTTGTCTTTCATAAACAAGTAGATGCGAAACTGCACGCTTTATACAGAGTCAGGTCGATTGCCCCGCGAGCGTCCGATGGGCACGATGGTGTCAGGTCTGAGTTTTGTGATCTTACCTCTTGTTGGCCCTGTTTAGCGATGCCGACTACTGCAGCAAGTGCAATGTAGCGGAAGATTATTCCAGCCGCATCAACTACAAGTCGCGCAGATGCCCGCAATCCCGAACCAGATTGCGCATATCCTTTTTGTTGGATTCAATAAGATTCGTGAATACCTCCTTGATCCGGGGGGTCTGGGCGCGATCAATGGCCTCCTGATATAGAACCGATAGGCACTCATCAAGACGCAAGGCCTCACGCAGAATGGTGTCTATATCCATATCAGAAGTAAGTTTTAATGGATTACAGGATAGTTCCTCCACTTTATCCGCCCCGCATTTATACCAAGTATCAATGACATCCTTAGGAGCTGACTTCTCATACTCGGCAAGGGCCTGCTCATGCCGTTTTTCACATGCGCTCAGATAGTTCAATAACATTTTCACTCTCGCCTGATCGGCAACCGCACTCATTTCGTCGTAATATTTACTCAATTGAGAATAAAATTTTCTGGCATGATCAATAATATCCAGTACTCGTTCCTGGCTCATTCCTGCCTCCTTAACACTTTATTCATTTTCCTGCTACCCGATAAGCAAGCCAGCTTCAAACACAAAGCCAACTTGTTTACGCCGGCAGATTCATAGAATGCTCAAGATGTCCCGCGAAGTCTCCTTGCCATTGTGGCGATGCGGCCTATGCAGTCATTCATCACATTCACGCTCTACGTTTCTTTTACACCTGATGGCGAAAGACGGCAATGGGTTTGCTTGTTTATCGACGATCCATTTTATCTCACGGCTGTAACGACCCCGAGGGCTCTCTGGTCATGGCCTTTCAAAAGTATCCGGGTGTTCACCGGTTGATATTCCGGTAAAATCCTGAACCACGAAATAGCGCATTTCGGTTTCCCGTGTTATTTGCGTATTCCGTGGTTCTGTTCTTGTTGGTTTAGTCTTCGGATTCAAGCGTTCCGATTTGTTGCCGGATCGTTTCCAGCTCGGATTCAAGCCCGGCGGACTGCGCCTTGAGCGCATCGAGCTGCTGCTCGCGGGTCGGCGGGGTGTACGACGCTGCCGCTCCCCAATTGCCAAAACGACCGAATCCCTGGCCGCGGCCCATGCCGCGTGCACCGTATCCGCGGCCCCGGCCGAAACCGAAACCCGGTACTGCATTGTTCATTTGTCCCGATGCGCATGTTCCCGCACCGCGTCCTGTCATGGGCCCCATTCCCTGGGGACCTGTTCTATCTCCTGCCGGCATGTTATGCCTCCTTCTGTTACAGGTTTAATTATTTTCCTCGTCCGCCGCCGCGACCTGCGCCGCGTCCGCCGTTTTTGGCACCGCGACCTAGGCCGAGTCCGGCTCCGCCGCCGCCGCGCGGGGCTCCTGTTCCGCGACCCATCGGGTTCCCGGCTCTCTGTCCGAGACTCCGTCCGGTTCCTGGACCTTTTCCTTCCGGTCCTTTTTTATCTCCACCTGGCATCTTGCTCACCTCCTTAGGTGTTATTTAGCCGTTGTATTAAAATTATTTTTGTCCGTGCCGCCGACCATGTCGACCGCGCCGCCCCGCGTCGACGGACTGTTCCGGGGATTCCTGGAAATTGAGCGGCGCATCGCCCTGTTGCAGTTGCAACGCTTCACCATGGGCAAGGGCAAGCGCTGTTTTCTTTCGTCCCGCGGCCAGAAGCCGAGCAATCGTCGACTGTGAAATACCCATTTGTTCCGCCGCCTCAGTCTGCTTCAGCTGCTCACCGTCTACCAGGCGCATCGCCTCCAGCTCGTCCAGTTCAATCGTCGTGGTTCGCAGAATCTTCGCGGGAACTCCCGCCGGTTTGAAAAAAGTACAATCCGGACTATGCCCGATTGATCGTCCTCTATGGGGTCTTGCCATGATCCAACCCTTCCTCTCTTTAGGTTCGTTATGAATATATACCCATAATGAAAGCTGTCAAGCGGGTTGTTCGAACTTTTCGGGAATCAATCCTGTAAACGGTGTAAGCTGCAACCAGACCGTGTGTGTTCTGAAAATCCGATCAAGCTGCAGGCCCTGCAATATCTTTACCGCATGTCTTGAGTGCGTTTTTATTCATGTATTCACGAGCGTCCTGAACAAACTGCCCGACCGCCTGATTCTCGGGGAGAAGCTGTTCAAACCTCCCGATAATATTCCGCTCGGAAACAAGTTGAAACGAAACCGGATAATTCAGGTCGTAAATCCAGCAAAGCTGCATCATCAGGAAATCCGCAAGCGATCGGACCGCTTCGGTGGAACAGGAACGATGCTTCAGGATTTGGCAAAGCACATCGGGGCTGACCGGCCCTTGGAGAACAATCTGGGGCAGCATGTTGGGCAGTTCCTGGAAACCGTCCGCCTCAATTGAATCGAGTACGATGCGGTAGATGTCGAGCTTGTCGGCATCGCGGATGAGCTTGAGAAAGGGGCGGCTTACTTCGGCCAAATGGTCTGGTTCGTTTTTTGCGTTATGGTAGCGGATTCCGTCCAGTAGCACAGCTCGCTCTTCAGGCGCAAGGGTAGGGAGGATTCCGCTTTCCCGCACAATCTCCCAACCGCGCTCCCCGTGGTTGATCGCGGCGGAATCCATAAAAGTTCCAAACTCTGTAAACTGTGAAAAACGGCCCACATCATGAAGCCAGCCCAAGGCTTCCGCCCGGTTTGCTTCCGTTGCATTCCAGCCCATGTCCTCCGCCAGTTGTCGGGAATTATCGGCCACTCGTTGACAGTGATCCACCTTCAACTGGAGAACCGGATTCAGTTTCCTCTCGATGGCAAAGCTTTTGGTGTAGTTCGTAAACCAAAACTTAATGGTCTGTAATTGCGCGGAGTTCATGGTGCGGTGTAGTACGGTGTGCTCTCGCCTGCCGCGGCATGGATTTGATTGGTGCGCTCCAGCTTTCCGACATATTTCGAGACTTCATTGATGTGGAGGCCGAGCACGTCAGAAATTTCGGTTGCGGTGCAGGGGCGCCGTTGGAGCATGGCTAGAATCGTGTCTTCGTTGGCCGTGGCTGACGGAATGGCATTTGAGCTGAACTCGGCAATAATTTCGGCATTCGGAGTAAAAACGTCCACGAACTGTTCCAGCTGTTCCTTCGGCACGGGATGAACAAAGCCCTCGGCCGGCGGGCGCACGGCGGTGTTCAGCTGAATACGATCGGGCTTGAACGTTGCCGCCAATTCGGAAATCCGCGAAAGATCTTTTGGAGTCGAATTTATGCCCCATATAACAAAAACCTCGAGCCACAGCTCACCGGCAAACTCTTTGCGGAAGTGCTGGAGTCCCTCAACGAGAATATCAAGAGCGATATTCGCAGCTGGCCGGTTAATCGTTTCAAACAATGCCTGGTTACCGGCGCTTAACGATACTTTGACGATGTTGGCTTTCGAGGCGGCAGCTCGAACGTCGGCGTATTTCAGCAAAGAACCATTGGTGAGCAACACCACCGGAATATCGGAGGTGTTGCGGACAAATTCAATGACTTCGCCAAAGCGGGAATGCAGGGTGGGCTCTCCCGAACCGGCCAGCGAAATATAATCCGCCTCGCCGGAGCTTTCCAACCAGTCGCCGAGTTCTTCGATGACTTCATGGACAGGAATATATTCTTTCCGTTTGGTTGTTTTGACAGTGGTTCGGCCCAATTGGCAGAACACACAATCGAAGCTGCATGTTTTATACGGCGTCAGGTCGACGCCCAGCGAACGGCCGAATCGGCGCGATGGCACCGGGCCGAATAAATAGTTGTATTTTTTCACGGTATTGCCTTGGTTCGATTTAGTTAAGCTCCCTTTTAGTTTCATCGGCCGCTCTGAGAGTAAACGGTGTTAATAATCCAGCGTCAGAATGCGGCCTTGGGTGAAGGAAAAGAATTTGGCTTTGTCGGCCACTTCAACTCCGTCGGCCAGATCAGCCGGGGTTTTACCTGCGGCTTTCAGACAACCGGGACACGCCATCAGCGTTACGCCCTTCTGTGGTAGCGATGCCAGTTGGGTTTTGGACGTTGGAAAATGTGAGAAGGAAATATCTTCGGCATCGTTAAGCACAACTTCAATGCCCTTGATGTCGAAATAGACCAACACATCGTGATCGGCCGACATGAGATCCGCCATTTGCAGCGCCATCAAAACCCGATGCGCATCGTCTGTTCCGTGGCTGATATGAATGAATGCCCCGTCGCGCGTTTCGCCCGTTGTTCTGCACGTGCACGCTCCCGTAAGTATTCCGAGCGATACCACCACAATCCATAGCCCACTGCGTTTTAATTTCATCGGTGTTCTCCTTTTGAATTTTACGTTTACCGTATGTTGACGACTTGTTGCTTACATAAAACCGTACTCCTAATAGGTATATTGACAAGGTGTAATGGAAGCGGATGGTAGGTCCATAAAATGCGGATTTTGAAAATCCGTAATAAATACCCTGAATTATGCGGGGATAGTATTGCAAAACTGAATTTTAGGAATATCTTGAAGGTGTCCGCCGAC
Source organism: Pontiellaceae bacterium B1224 (assembly GCA_029432815.1). Lineage (GTDB taxonomy): Bacteria > Verrucomicrobiota > Kiritimatiellia > Kiritimatiellales > Pontiellaceae > Pontiella. The sequence continues at coordinate 29,215 of JAROBA010000038.1, forward strand.
AATAAAGGGAGGACAAAAATAGGGGCATACATTGGATTAAAGCTTGGTCAGGAGAACTAAAATGAGCACGACGCGAACCATCATTGACGGAAACGAAGCCACGGCCTACATGGCGCATAAAATCAACGAGGTTTGCGCCATCTATCCAATCACCCCCTCCTCCAACATGGGGGAATGGGCCGACCAATGGTCATCCGAAGGACGCACCAATATTTGGGGAACCATCCCCGATGTGGTGGAGCTCCAAAGCGAGGGCGGCGCCAGCGGAGCGGTTCACGGAGCGTTGCAGGCGGGTGCGCTCACGACCACCTTCACGGCCTCACAGGGCCTGTTGCTCATGATTCCGAACATGCATAAAATTGCGGGCGAACTGACGTCGACCGTTTTCCATGTGGCGGCCCGCTCCGTCGCCAGTCAGGCGCTTTCCATTTTCGGCGATCATTCGGATGTGATGGCCACGCGGACAACCGGCTTTGCGCTCTTGGCTTCCTGTTCGGTTCAGGAAGCGATGGATATGGCGCTGATTGCGCAGGCCGCGACGCTTGCCACGCGTGTGCCGTTTGTCCACTTTTTCGACGGCTTCCGCACCTCGCACGAGGTCAGTACGGTGGAGGTGATTCCGGACGAACAGATCCGCGCAATGATGAATGACGAGCAGGTTCTGGCCCACCGCGCGCGGGGCCTCTCGCCGGAGCGGCCCGTGGTACGCGGTACGGCGCAGAATCCCGATGTGTTTTTCCAGGGCCGGGAAACCGTCAATTCGTATTATCTCAACGCGCCGGACCTCGTGCAGGGTGTTATGGATCAGTTTGCAGATGTGGTGGGGCGCAAGTATAAACTCTTCGATTATTTCGGTGCCCCCGATGCGGAACGTATCGTCATGCTGATGGCCTCCGGTGCGGAAACGGCGCATGAAACGGTTGAGTTCCTGCAGGCGCAGGGCGAAAAGGTCGGCGTCATCAAAGTCCGTCTCTATCGCCCGTTCTCGGAAAAACATTTACTGCAGGCGATTCCGAAAACCGTCAAGGCGATCGCGGTGTTGGACCGCACGAAAGAGCCCGGCGCCAATGGCGAACCGCTCTATAAAGACGTCGTTACCGCGCTGGCGCAGGCGGCGGCCGATGGAACCTTGTCGACTGCCGGCATGCCTCGCATCATCGGTGGCCGGTTCGGGCTATCCTCCAAGGAATTTAATCCGGGCATGGTGAAAGGCGTGTTGGATGAATTGAAGAAGGAGCAACCGAAAAACCATTTTACGATCGGGATCCATGACGATGTAACGCATACCAGTCTGGACTTTGATTCGAATTTTAATACGGAACCGGACGAGGTGGTCCGGGCGATGTTCTATGGCTTGGGCTCCGACGGCACGGTGGGCGCCAATAAAAACTCCATCAAGATTATCGGAACGGAAACCGATAACTTTGCTCAGGGCTATTTTGTGTATGATTCCAAGAAGGCGGGGGCGCAGACGATCTCGCATCTGCGGTTCGGTCCCGCTCCGATCCATTCCACCTATCTGATCCAATCGGCCAACTTCGTCGCCTGCCATCAGTTTGTTTTCCTGCTGAAAATCGATGTGTTGAAAAATGCCCGGGCAGGCGCGGTGTTCCTGCTGAACAGTCCGTACGGCACCGATGAAACCTGGGACCGGATTCCCCGGCCGGTGCAGGAAGAGATGATTGAAAAGAATCTGAAGTTCTACGTCATCGATGCTTATAAAGTGGCGAAGGAAGCGGGCATGGGCGGGCGCGTCAATACCATCATGCAGACTTGTTTCTTTGCGATATCGGGCGTGCTGCCGCGGGACGAAGCCATTGAAAAAATTAAAGGCGCCATTCGGAAGACCTATGGCCGCAAGGGCGAAGAGATTGTGAAAATGAACTTTAATGCGGTCGAGCAATCGCTGGCCAACCTGCATGAAGTGCCGTTGCCCGACCGGGCGAGCGGAACCCTTGAGATGCCGCCCGCCGTGCCGCCGGAAGCGCCGGAGTTTGTGCAGCGCGTAACGGCGGAAATCATGGCCCGTCGCGGCGATGAGTTGCCGGTCAGTGCTTTGCCGGTAGACGGCACCTATCCCTCGGCAACGACGCAATGGGAGCGGCGCAATATTTCGCTCTATGTCCCGGTGTGGGACGAAGACCTCTGCATTCAATGCGGCAATTGCAGTCTCGTTTGTCCGCATGCGGTGATCCGCGCGAAGAAATACGATGCCGCTGCACTCACCGATGCGCCGGCGACGTTTAAGTCGGTTCCGTACAAAGGCAAAGCAGTTTCGGAGGGAACCCGCTACACGATCCAATGCTCGCCCGAAGACTGCACCGGATGCGGACTGTGCGTGGAGGTGTGCCCGGCCAAGAGCAAGGAGCAGGCGGGGCGAAAAGCGCTGAACATGGCGCCGAAAGAAAACCGATTTGATGCCGAATGCGAAAACTGGGCGTTCTTTAAGGAACTGCCGGACGTTGATCGGCAGAGCCTGAATCTGGCGCAAATCAAAGACGTGCAGTTCACGCGGCCGTTGTTTGAATTTTCGGGTGCGTGCGCCGGCTGCGGAGAAACACCCTACATAAAGATGCTCAGTCAGCTGTTCGGCGACCGGGCCATGGTGGCCAACGCGACGGGCTGTTCGTCGATCTATGGCGGCAATCTGCCGACGACGCCATGGAGCTGCGATGCAAACGGGCGTGGCCCGGCGTGGTCGAACTCCCTGTTCGAAGACAATGCCGAATTCGGTTTCGGCTTCCGGCTGACGGTGGACAAGCATCGGAAGTATGCCGAGGAACTCGTCGAAAAAATGAAGGACCGGATTGGGGCCGCGTTAGCCGATGAGTTGATTCATGCCGAACAGAAAACGGAAGCCGATATTGCGGCGCAGCGCGAACGCGTGGCGGAGATGAAGAAAAAAATCCAGGGATTGGAAAGTCCCGAGGCCCAACAATTGGTTTCGGTCGCCGACCAGCTGGTCAAGCGCAGCATCTGGCTGCTCGGCGGTGACGGCTGGGCCTACGATATCGGCTACGGCGGACTGGACCATGTGCTGGCATCGGGCCGCAATGTGAACACGCTGGTGCTGGACACCGAAGTCTATTCCAATACCGGTGGGCAGGCCTCCAAGGCAACCCCGCGCGCGGCCGTGGCCAAATTCGCGGCGGGCGGCAAACCCACCGGTAAAAAGGATCTGGGTATGCTGGCTATGTGTTATGGAAACATCTATGTGGCCAAAATTTCCATCGGGGCCAATCCGCGGCATGCCCTGCGGGCCTTCCTTGAGGCGGAAGCCTATGATGGGCCGTCGCTGATCATTGCCTATTCGCACTGCATCGCGCACGGCATCAACTTGCAGAACGGTTTGGAACAACAGAAGCGCGCCGTTCAATGCGGCTACTGGCCGCTCTTTACCTACAATCCGGATTTGGCGAAGGCCGGTAAAAATCCGCTGACCCTGACCTCGAAGGATCCGTCCATCCCGCTGAAGGATTATGCGTATAACGAAATCCGATACAAAATGCTGACCCACAGCAAACCGAAAGAGGCGGAGCATCTCATCAAACTGGCCCAGTCGGATGTCGATAGCCGCTGGGCGATGTACAAAAAATGGGCCGCCGAATCTCAACCGGAATCCCTCGACACAAAAGGAGCGTGAGCCATGAATCTAAAAACTGAATACATGGGATTAAGCCTGAAAAATCCACTAGTCCCTTCCGCATCACCGCTTTCGGAAACCGTGGATGGCATCCGGCGGATGCAGGATGCCGGTGCGGCGGCGATCGTGATGTTCTCCATTTTTGAAGAGCAGATTCAGCACGATGAAAAAGCGCTGGATCATCTCCTCTCAGCGGGCTCGGAAAGCTTTCCCGAAGCGATGTCCTATTTTCCGGATCTGGGCGAATATCAGGTCGGCCCGAATCAATACATCCAGCTCATCGGTGAGGCGGTGCAGGCGGTGGATATTCCAATCATTGGAAGTCTGAACGGGGTGTCGCACGAAGGCTGGATTGATTACGCCAAACAGATCGAGCAGGCCGGCGCAAAAGGTATCGAGCTGAATGCCTACTATATTCCGACCGATCCAACGCTCAACGGGGAGCAGGTGGAAACAATGTATATCGATGTGCTGAAAGCAGTGAAAAAAGCGGTGCGGATTCCGGTGGCCATCAAGCTCAGCCCGTTTTTCTCCGCCATGGCCAACATGGCAACCAGGCTGGATGCGGCGGGCGCGGATGCGCTTGTGCTGTTCAACCGGTTCTATCAGCCGGACTTCGACCTCGACCATTTGGAGGTGGTGCCGAACCTCGACCTGAGCACCTCGGCAGAAATGCGCCTGCCCCTGCTTTGGATTGCCGTTCTTTGCGGTAAAATCAACGCGTCCATGGCCGCAACGACCGGTGTCCACACCGGTGAAGATATAGCGAAATATCTGTTGGCCGGTGCCGATGCGGTCATGACGACCTCGGCGCTGCTGCAGCATGGGGTGGGGCATATTGCCACGCTATTGAACGAACTGATGGCCTGGATGGAATCGAAGGAATACGAATCCGTCGAACAGATGAAAGGCGCCATGAGCCAGCAGTCGGTTGCCAACCCCGCCGCGTTCGAACGCGCCAACTACATCAAAGCCCTCGAAGAATACAAAACCCAATACGACGCATAGCGCGGCAGATCAAAAGACTGCCGAACTTCCAGAGCTAGGGGGCAATTAAACACAAAGGCACGAAGGACACTAAGCATGGAGAGGGCCGTACTACTTGGTGTCCTTCGTGCCTTTGTGTCTGGATGCATGCCGGTGTGGGTAGGGATGGCTCTCCGAGCCGTCCGCCGAACGAGCAGTTTGGCGTATGCGTGCGGCTGGATGGTGATTTTGAAAGTAGAACAAGCGTCCCGTTTTTTTGCTCGGCCAAGCTCGTTGGGCGGAAGACCGGGTGGAACCGGTCGCTCCAAAAGGGGGGATCGCCATCAGTTCAACGGGTCGTGCTATTTTCTGGCAAGAACCTGGACGACGGTTGCGCGGCCGTGGAACGAGTTGTGATTTCACTGTCGTCTGAGAGGCCAGGTGGCTGGGATATTCATTTTTAAGCGGTTGCAATACTGCTACCTGAAAAGTGCCTAGGGGTTGCATTGTTGCTGTATTGCTTCTGTCGCTATGAAGTGTCATGCAGTTCGTTATGCTTTGTGGTGCAGTTGGTTTTGTCATTTATTATGTCGGAGAAAATAGATGGCATTGTTGATGCGGGGTATGGGGTGGATGGTCTGGTTGCGAGGCAGTCAGGACAACAGATCGGAAGGAGGCCTATTATGCCACACGGAGATAAAGCAGGGCCCGCAGGAGCAGGTCCCATGAAAGGAAGAAGAGCCGGATATTGCACCGGCAACGTCCGGGCTGGATGGCAAGCACCCAGCTCCGGCAGAGCGGGTAGGGCTCACAGTACAGGGTGGGGATTTCATCGTTTCCCCCGCGACTATCAAACAGTCACACCGACAGAAACGGATGTCAGTCGCAAAGCGCTGGAGTCTGAACGTGACGTATTGCACGGCCAGCTCGAAGAAATCGAACAACAGTTGTCTGCAAATAAAGCAACGAATAAATAATCAACGGGAAAGCCTGTAAATACGGAGGAATAGAAGAATGGCAGCACAAGTGAATACAGAAGACTGCACGGGATGCGGTGCTTGCGTGGACGTTTGCCCGGAGGAAGCAATCAGAATAGGGGGCGATGGCAAAGCCGTGGTTGATCCGGCGAAATGCACGGAGTGCGGTCTTTGCGTGGATGCCTGTCCGGTTGAAGCAATCGCGATTCCGTAAAGGTTGGAGGATTGCATTGTATGTCGGGGAAGGAAAGATCCCGCTGAAAAACGGTCATCGGGTTTGGTATCGACGGGTTGGAGATGGCGATGGGATTCCGTTGCTGGTGTTGCACGGCGGCCCCGGAGCTGGCCACGACTATCTGGAGCCGCTCGAAAATCTGGCGGAGGATCGCCCGGTGGTCTTCTACGATCAGTTGGGTTGCGGGAAGTCCGACCAGCCCAATGATCGCTCCCTCTGGCGGATGGAGCGTTTCCTCTCGGAGTTGGACGAGGTGCGCGAAGCTTTGGGCCTGAATGAGGTTCATCTGTTCGGCCACTCCTCGGGAGGCATGATGACCATCGACTACATGCTCTCCAAGCCGGGAGGCGTAGCCAGCCTGATTCTGGCGGATTCGTGTGCGAGCATGCCCCAATTGGAACAAGAGCTGAAACGGCTGAAATCCCGGTTGCCTAGAGAAATCATTGCAACGCTGGATCGCTTCGAGGCGAGAGGCGATTTTCAAAACCCCAAATACAGGGAGGCCGTTGCGTCGTTTTACAAACGGCATGTTTGCCGGTTATCCTCGATGCCGGATTGCCTTCGGCGAACGACGGAAAACCTGAAAGGCAATCCGGTCTACGAAACCATGAACGGCCCGAACGAGCTGACGATTACCGGAAACCTCAAAGACTGGGACCGTTCAGATCAGCTTGGCCGGATTTCGGTCCCCACGCTGATTCTCGTAGGGCGTCATGATGAACTGACCCCGGCCTGTTCCGATACGATCCATCAAGGCATCGCCGGCTCGAAATTAGTGGTTTTTGAAAAGAGCTCGCATATCCCCCACATCGAGGAAGGGGCCGCCTATCTCAGCACCGTGTCCGCTTTTCTGTCTCAGGTTGACAAGCGTTGCTAAGCGTCTTTTTCAATATCTTTTTTTAAATGCTTAACCAGCGTCATTTCATGCCGGTAGCCCACCAGCCTTTCCACCTCTTTCCCATCAAAGAAAACGAGTGTGGTCGGAATACTGGTTATCCGGAACCGTTCGGCCAATTTTGTACAACGCTCAATATCGCATTTCCCGACGGAAATGTTTTCTGTGATTTCGGCCGCCGCCTTTTCGACAACTTTTGCCTGTCGTTGGCAATCGAAATCACTCGGCTCCTCGAAACACACGACGCTTAATCCCTTGCTGGTTTCAGCATCAAAGTTGGCATCGGTAAACTCAAATTTCTGCATGCTCATCAGATATCACCTTCCTTCTGTAAGCATGCTAGTACTGAGATTCTCCCGGTGCAAGTTTACGAACAGCTATTTGAAGGATTACTTTTCAAAACCAACCGGATATTTTGCTACATACTTGCGTGCATGAGCATTCGTAGCAGGGGGTTATATTTAATCAGTTCGGTTTCCCATGCCGACTGTCGAAGCTACCTGTCCAGAGCCGATCCGAATGGACAGGCACCCACCTTGACAAAACCCTGATTCCGGATCTGGTGGTGGAAGTCACGGATATCAGCCAGGCCAAATCGATCATGTCGTTTGTCGAAAAACTCGAAGAGCTGGACGAGGTTCAGGATGTTTACACGAACTTCGACATTTCAGACGACGTTGCCGCTCAGCTCGACGAAGAATAACGGGTATTATTTGTTGGATGAGAACGGGCGCGATACGAATCGCGCCCGTTTTTGTGAAGCGGTCAAACCGTGGCGGTGTTGAAATAATGTTCGATGCGGTCGGCACGACGATTCTGCTCGTTGGTCGTTGAACATATCTTGACGAAACCCATGCATTCTATTAAGCATTTGCGATCTATTAAATTGCTTTATACGCGGGGGTCAAGGGGGCTGAATATGGGGATGTTGGGCGTTATAAAATTTGCGGGTTGTTTAGCCCTGTCTTTTGCGGTGGTCTTATTCTCACCTCTCACCTCCATTGCGGATCAATATGGAGACTTCGGCTATTCCTCTGATGGATCGTCGATTACCATTACAGATTATACGGGCATCTCTACGGCCGTCATCATACCTGACACTATAAATGCTCTCCCGATCACGTCCATTGGCGAAAAGGCATTCTACAAACAATCTACCATTACCAGCGTGTCGATTCCAAATGGAGTAACGAACATCGGGGCAAATGCGTTTTATCAATGCTATAAGCTGGGGTCTGCACACTTGCCGGATAGCGTGTCCAGCATAGGAAGGTACGCGTTCAAAGGCTGCAGTTTAAGCAGTCTAACGCTGCCCGCCGAGCTGACCACGATCGAGCTCGGGGGATTTTGGGAGTGCAATGATCTTACTTCGCTCACATTCCCCTCTAAGCTCACGCATATTGGTGATTCCGCTTTCCGTTACTGCCTCCGACTTGAAGATCTGGTTTTTCCCACTAACATTGTTTCTATTGGAAACGATGCTTTTCATGGCTGTAGATCACTTGAAAGCCTGGTCATACCCACGAATATTGTTTCCATTGGAAACAGTGCATTTTCTCGCTGTTGGGCACTGGCCAGTCTGGAGTTTCAATCTAGTGAGTTATCCATTGGGGATAGTGCATTTTTCGATTGCGGTCTGTCTGGAACACTGACCATCTCCAGCAATATAATTCATATTGGTCAACGCGCTTTCAGCAGTTGCGGGGGATTAAGAACCGTGGAGCTGGATCGTCCGCACATTGCCGACTATATGTTTGTGGACTGCGTAAATCTGGAAACCATCAATATGTCATCCAACGTTCAATCTATTGGAAGGAGTGCATTTTCGGGTAACGAAGGCCTTGTGAATGTAGAGCTGCCTGATTCGGTTCAGGAAATCGGAGCAGCAGCTTTTTCCGGTTGTTCAGGACTCGAGACTGTTGATCTGCGGAATGTGGTCACTATCGATTATTCCGCATTTGGTCATTGCGATAGTTTACAGCATATTGAATTCCCCAACAGCATCACAAATCTTGGATGGTATGTCTTAAATGGATGCGTCAACTTGAAGTCGGTCAAGTTACCCGATTTTATCAATGAGATACCCATTGGTATGTTCAGTGAGTGTGAAAATTTGGTTTCGGTAAGCTATAGCGAGCATGTCAAGTCGATCGGCGCATCCGCCTTTTATCGATGCTTTAGTCTGCCGGAATTTACCATTCAGGACGGCGTTACCAATATTGGGGATGAAGCTTTCTACGACTGTGGAGCGATCACAAATATTTCATTTGGAAGTGGCATTGTAACCATTGGTGACAGTGCATTCGCCAGGTGTATATCGCTGGCAGAGGCACCCATTAGGGATAACGTGGCAAGCATTGGAGCCTCAGCTTTTTGGTGGTGCACGAGTCTTTCCAGCTTCAGCATTCCGGATTCAGTGACGTGGATCGGCAGCTCGGCTTTGAGAGGATGCACAAACCTGACAGAAGTAACACTACCTGCAGATATGTCGTACATCCCGTCAGGAATGTTTCAAAACTGTTTAAATCTTGAGAATATTGAGATCCCGGAGACAATAACGGGCATTGGTCAGGCCGCATTCATGCAGTGCATTCAGTTGAATGGAATCGACATTCCAGAGGGCGTTACTTCCATTGGTACTGATGCTTTCAATGGATGCATCAGCTTGGATAGAGTTGTCCTTCCTAAGGCGGTTACCACTCTTTACACTAGTGCATTTGAAGGTTGTGTGAATTTAGAGGCGGTATATTTCAGCACAAATACACCTGGCCGATATGCAGATGTATTTTTGGGGGCCACGAACGCCACGCTTTATTATGTGTCCGGTATGGATGGGTGGCAGGAATCATTTGCGGGAAGGCCTACTGAAGTATGGCGGCCTCATATCACCTCGACGATGACTATCGATACGGGCGATGAACTCCCTCAATTTGGCTTCGATGTTTTCTGGGCGAGTGACCAATCCTTTATTATAGAAAAAAAGGGCACGCTTATATTTGATGATTGGCACCCAATTGGTACCAACGTTATTTCCGGTAATACGTATTCATACTTTGATCCAAATTCAGAGCGGGAACCAGCCGGATACTATCGGATTCGCTCGGCAGACTGATTCAATCGCCATACCGTTGAACGAACTAACGCAGCTTGCATCGTTTATCAGCAGGCCCCTTAACAGAGCGATGAGCGTCGCCGACAACAATCCTTATGAATATATGATCTTTTCCTTTCCAATGATTGGAACCCCGCTAGTCTGTATTGCATGAGTAGAGAGAAGGTCAGAATTCTGGGGATCGACACTTCGTTGAGATCAACGGGGGTCGCGGTGATTGAAGCACGCGGGTCTGAAATGCGGGCGTTGGCCTATGGAAGAATCCACAACAAGCCCAAGTTGCCGCATTCCCAATGTCTGGAAAATATCTATGTAACGATTTCAGACCTGATTGAAGATCATAAGCCGGATTATGCCGCGATCGAAGGGGCGTTTTTTGCGAAGAATGCCAAAACGGCGATGACACTCGGGCAGGCCCGCGGCGCAGCCATTGCGGCCTGTGCCGTGCAGCAGTTGACGATTTCGGAACATACACCGCGAAAGGTTAAAGCCGCAGTGGTCGGAACCGGGACTGCGGACAAGGAGCAGGTAGCCAGGATGGTGATGCGGCTGCTGAACCTTAAAGAACAGCCGCAGGAAGATGCCGCCGATGCCTTGGCCATCGCAATCTGCCATCATCACCAGCTCGCCTTACCCGAAGAAATGCGCGCAAAAATGATCTGAGGTTCCAATGCCTGGAAATATAATGCCTGAATGGAACATGGAGTTTGAGATCCGCTCGTTTGATGTGGGTACGAGCTGCACGGCCCGGCTGCCGGTATTCTGCCGGTTTATGCAGGAGGCGGCCTATTTACACGCCGAGCATTTTGGGTTGGGTCATTCGCATCTTATTCCTCTCAATATGGCCTGGGTGCTGGCCCGCATGCGGATTGAGATGGAGCGCCTGCCGCAGTGGGGCGAATCCATCAAACTGCGCACCTGGCCCTCGGGGCGTGATCGGCTGTTTTACTATCGCGATTTCGAAATCTCCGATGGCAGGGGTGACGTTTTGCTTCGAGCCAGCACGGCCTGGTTCATCATCGATATTGAAAAGCGGGAACGGACGATTCCGGACTGGTGGAATTCCAGCGAACTTCCGATCGGTCCGAAGGCATTCGATTCTAAAATCAGTCGGCTCAAAAGTTGTGGATGTACTGAGGGTGAAGTGCTGAATGTGAATTACGGCGATCTGGATTTGAACGGCCACGTCAGTAATATTCGCTACGTAGAATGGATTCTCAACAGCCTGCCGTTGGAGTTTCATCAGCAGCACAGTATCCAAACCCTGGAAGTCAACTATCTCGCCGAAGCGGTCTATGGCCATTCCGTCGCAGTCAGTACCAGGGAAATAGATCCCTTGGTCTTTGATCACGTTATCCTGACTGAAGGCAACGATCTGTTTCGGGCGCGGTCTGTCTGGAAAGCGCGTTTATATTCGTCTGATCAGTGAACATAAAATGGAAAGGGTGAGCGCATGAATCGTAAAGGCTTTATTCAAACCGTCGCTGCGGCCTCTGCCGTTTCTTCGCTGGATGTATTCGCGGTCGGCAGACCCCGGTTCGATATTTCATTGGCGCAATGGTCTGTCCGAAATTTGATCTGGGGGAAAGAACCCGGAGCTGAAAAACTGGATCCGCTCGACTTTGCAGCGTATGCAAAAAACACCTGCGGTATCGGTGGCCTCGAATACGTCAATTCCTTCTACTTCGGAAAAGAGGGCGATGAAGCCTATTTCAATGAACTGAAAAAGCGGGCGGACCGCGTGGGAGCCACCAGTGTTTTAATTATGTGCGACCGATGCGGAACCGTCGGCGACCCCAACGAAGCCAAGCGCAATGAAACAGTTCAAAAACACCTGCCCTGGATGCAGGCCGCCCGGCAACTCGGCTGTCATTCCATCCGTGTGAATGCGGGGAGCTCAGGTTCCTTTGAAGAGCAGCAGAAGCTGGCGGCGGATGGTCTTACTAAACTGGCAGATGCGGCAAAACCCTATGGATTAAATGTGATCGTCGAAAACCACGGTGGACTTTCCAGCAATGGTGAATGGCTGTCCGGCGTCATGAAAATGGTGAATCTTCCAACGGTTGGAACGCTTCCAGACTTTGGAAATTTTACGATCAATCGGGCGACGGGTGCATCCTACGATCGCTACAAAGGCATTGCAGAACTGATGCCGTTCGCCAAGGGCATCAGCGCCAAAAGTCACGCATTTGATGCGGAAGGGAATGAAACTCAAAAAGACTATTTCCGCATCATGAAAATCGTCGCTGACTCCGGTTACAAAGGATATGTCGGCGTCGAATGGGAAGGCGGAACGCCCGGAACGACCGAAGGTATTCTGCTCACGAAGGCGCTGATCGAGCGCGCTGTTGCGGCTTTATAGTAGTCGAAGGTCAATGGTCGGAACGTCGAAGATCGCCCCTCCCGCAGGAAAGGCGACCTTTGACTTTGGACGTTCAGACCTTATGACTAAGGCGAAGCCTCTTAGTAGTTTTCGCCCAGTAGTTCAAAGTGAGCCTGCGGGTGTGCACAGGCCGGGCACATGCCGGGAGCTTCTACTGCTTCGTGAATGTAGCCGCAGTTGCGGCATTGCCAGATGACAACGCCATCTTTCTTGAAGACTGTTCCGGCTTCGAGGTTCGCCAGCAGATCACGGTATTGTTTTTCATGCTGTTTTTCGGCGATGGAAATTTTTTCCCAGATAATGGCCGCAGCTTCAAAACCTTCTTCGCGCGCTTTGGCTGCGAAGGCCGGATAGAGCTCGGACCACTCTTCGTGTTCGCCGCCCGCAGCGGACTCGAGGTTTTCGGCGGTGGTGCCGATCACACCGGCCGGGAATTCGGCGGTGATTTCGCACATGCCGCCTTCAAGCTGTTTGAAGAAGCGCTTGGCGTGTTCTTTTTCCTGGTCGGCAGTGGTCGCGAACATGGCGGAAATCTGCACGAGGCCTTCTTTTTTTGCCGCGGATGCGAAGTAGGTGTAGCGCATGCGCGCCTGTGATTCACCTGCGAAAGATTTCATCAGGTTTTTTTCGGTTTCAGTACCTTTGAGGGTTTTCATATTTAGCTCCTTAGTTAGTTGGTTTTACAGTTGAGGCAAACACCGCGAACCTGCAAATGCAGAGACTCTGTGCTGCCGAGATTTTCAAGCCCCTTCGGGAGGGGAATTTCCTGGTCTAAATAGAGGTCGGTAATGCTCCCGCAACGGGAACAGATAAAATGGTGGTGTACGTCGCAGTTGGCATCATAGCGGGAACCGCCGGCAATCGGATCCACCCGACTGATGAGTCCCATTTCTTCGAGCGAGGCGAGGGTGCGGTAGACCGTATCGGGCGATACGGTCGACAGGCGTTCGCGCACGCGCTGAAAGATGGTATCCGCATTCGGGTGTTCCGATGTTGAAGCCACTTCCTTGAAAATTTCCATCCGCTGGTGCGTCATCCGCATGCCGGATTTGCGGCACGCTTCAGAAAGCTGTTCCAGCCGCTGTTCAATTTCTTTTGGAGGCACGGAGTTCATTATGCATGCTCAATCGTGGTATGTGCCGAAATTTCGGAGTTGGTGGTAAACAGGTTGTTCACACCAAGTTCATGAACATCGTCATGCCCCGTGATGCGCGCGAAAGATTTGAGCTCTTCGTTGCACACCGTGAAATAGTTGGCCAGTCGCTGCGCCGATTGGTCGACATCCAGCCGGGCCCGCAACTCGGGATCCTGCGAGGTGATGCCCACCGGGCATTTTCCACTGTCGCACATGCGATATTGCTGGCACCCGATCGCCATCATCGATGCACTGGCAATCGCCACCGCATCGGCACCCATCGCCAGCGCTTTGGCCATGTCGGATGAAACCCGGAAACCGCCGGTGATGATCAGGCTGACGTCCGCGTTCTTTTCATCGAGATATTTTCGGGCTCGCGACAGGGTATAAATCGTCGGCACCGAGGTGGAGGCCTTGATGTATTTCGGAGCCGAGCCGGTTGCTCCGGCGCGTCCGTCAATCGTGATAAAGTCGGGCTCTGCGGCCAGTGAAAATTCCAGGTCGGCTTCAATATTTCCAGCGGCAAACTTAATGCCGATCGGGCGACCGCCCGATTTCTCGCGCAGCCAATCCACCTTCGCCTTCAGATCTTCCACCGTTTTTATGTCGGGGAAGGTGGAGGGGCTGATGATGTCCTGGCCCTTTTCCCGTCCGCGGACGGCAGCAATTTCATCGGTCACTTTATTGCCCGGCAGATGGCCGCCCATGCCGGGTTTGGCCGACTGGCCGATCTTGATTTCGATGGCGTCCGCCTGCTGCAGATTTTCATCCGTCACGCTGTATTGATTCGGGACGTATTCAAAAATATATTTATGCGCCAGTGCAAGGCTCTCCGGGAGAATGCCGCCTTCGCCCGAGCACATGCCCGCTCCCACCATGCCGCTGCCCTTGGCCAGCGCCATCTTGGCTTCTTTCGACAGCGCGCCGTACGACATATGTGAAACCATCAGCGGCGTTTCCAGCACCATCGGTTTCTTTGCCTTCTTTCCAATGATGGTTTGGGTGGAAACCTCGGCATCGTACGCCAGCGGCATCGGGTTCAGCTGCGCACCTTTAATCAGAATATCGTTCCAGGAAACCACCGGCAGTTTCGTGCGCATCGGTTCGTGAATCGAATGGCCAGTTTTCGCCATGTCATGAATATCCTGCATACAGCCTTCCGTATCGTCGGAAGGGCGTTCCCAGGTTTTCAAATATTCGCCTTTCGGCTCCGGTTTCGGATCGTCATGCGGAATCAGCTGCGTTGAATGGCCAACCGCATCATCATCGTTCCCGCCCGTTCCTTCGAAAAGCGCCTTGCCTGCTCCGCAGACCGGGCAGGCCCAATCGTCGGACAGTTCGCCATCCTGTTCGTGTTCAAATCCGCAAACCGTACATACATATTTCATATAAAAATCTCGGTATTTCTATTGTGATTTAAAGCGGGTTCGACCCCGCCTGTAAAACCTTGTTCATTGTTTCGCTTACTTAGGATTTAATCCTGATAACGACGTTCTAAATAAGTTCCGGATCGCACATAATTTCCACCAGGGCCGGACCGTTGTGGGCTAGCGCTGTGTTAACGGCATTCGCCAGATCTTCGATCTTCTCCACTCGAATTCCTTTCGCGCCGCACACCTCGGCATACGCTGCAAAGGAAGGATTGTGCAGTCCGGTTTCCCAAACCGTCATGTCGGCCATTTTCTGTTCCGTGCTGATCTTCCCCAGCTCGTTATTGTTAATCAGAATATGGGTGATGTTCATATTGTACTTCACCGCCGTGCAAAGCTCGGCCATGTATTGCCCGAACCCGCCGTCGCCCGTCAGCGCAATGATCGGGCGGTCCGGTTCCGCGGCCCACGCGCCCATGGCGGCGGGATAGCCGAAGCCGATCGAACCGAGATAGCCCGACATCAAAACCGGTTGTCCTTTGCTCTCAAAATAGCGCCCGAACGAATAGGTGTTGTTGCCGACGTCCACCGCAATCACTGCATCTTCCGGAAGCAGCTCGCTCAGCTGGGCGAAGATGCCTGCGGCGTTCAATCCCTTGCCATTATCTTTTGCAGCGCGGGTTTCCTTCTCCGTTTTCCATTCGGCCTTTTTCGCGGCGATCTCGTCGCGACGATCGATGCCGGCCGGATTTTCCAATCCCTGGAAAAAGAGATCGGCCGTGATGCCGATTTCTCCAACCACTGGAACATCGACCGCATGGAACTTGCCGAGGGTAATCGGATCAAGGTCGACCTGAATGGTCGGGATGTCCTTGTTAATGCCGGTGTGCTGCGAGAATGAGGCACCGAAAACGACCAGCAGATCGGCGCTGTTCATAAAGTGAGCCGAAACCAGCGTGCCGCTGCGTCCGAGTACGCCGCAACCGAGCGGGTCGTCATCGCGAATCAGACCTTTTCCTTTAAAGGTGGTAATGACCGGGCAGTTCAGTTTTTCAGCCAGCTTTTTGACCGCATCCATTTTAAAGCGCGCGCCGTGGCCGACGATGATCGCTGGGCGCTCAGCTTTATTCAAATGTTCCAATGCCTGGGAAAGCGATGCTGCCGGCGGAGAAGTTCCAAGGTCTGGAAGTCGCCCTTCCGGACTTCCAAGGGTTGGAAGCGGGGCGGGCATCGTCTGTACTTCGTTCGGGAAAATCAGGTGGCCGACATCGCGCTGGAGCAGGGCATTTTTCAGCGCCAGATTCATCAGTTCTGCATGGTGGCTGGTTTCCAGCACGGTTTGGCTCCAGCAGGCGACCGATGAAAAGGCGGCCGCGAGATCCACTTCCTGAAACGCGCCCGGACCGAGCACCTGCGTATCGATCTGGCCGGTCAGCGCCAGAATCGGCACGCGATCCATCCGCGCATCCCAGAGTCCGGTCAGCAGATTGGTGGCACCGGGGCCGGCGATGGAGAGGCACGCCGCCGGTTTGCCGGTCAGCTTGCCGAAAGCCGAGGCCGCGAACGACGCCGCGCCTTCGTGGCGAATGCCGATATATTTCAGCTTGCCCGCTTCACACTGTTTGCGGATCGCATCGGCCAGCCCGAGGTTGGAATGGCCCACCATGCCGAACACCGTCGTCACGCCCCAGTTGATCATGGTTTGAACCATGACGTCAGAGACGGTTAATTCTTCAGCAACGGTTTCGGCAGGCGTTTCCGCCGCGCCATCTTCAGCGAATTCGGAAGCGGGGACGCCGCAGACCGGGCAGGTTTCGGGCGGTTCATCGCCTTCGTGCACATAACCACAAACCTTACATTTCCAACGTTTGGAAACGGCCGTCTCTTCGGTGGCTTCTTTTTCAAACACCGAAGCGGGGGCGCTGCAAACCGGACAGGTTTCCGGCGGTTCATCGCCTTCGTGTATGTATCCGCAAACTGTGCACTTCCAAGCCATTATCGTTCTCCATTCAAAATAAGAACAAATCCTATATAGGAAAGGTTGCTGGTATGACGAGGAATAAAACCCGTACTAATCTATACGTATTTAGATTAATTATTAATAGGTCGTTGGCGACGCTCGGAGAGTGCCTCGGTCTCGGTCCGATTCTGTCAGTCTCTATGCAGTGATTGACGGTCGTATTCCGTCGTACTGCGCGTGGAACTTCTATGTCTTCGGTAAAAGGATTTGTGCAAAACCAGACCAGCTTAAGTCCGACTTAAGGTTGGCTTAAGGTTGGGTGTGTTAATGATCTCTTCCATATGTTGGGAACAGGGTGATTCAAGCCTTGTTGAAAAAATTAACGTTAAGGAACGCCGCACGTTCGCTCATGCAACAACGGAATGAAATGTGTCCCTTTTGCAGTAAGCGCGGTGTCCGGATAAATAAAAAGGAAACCCTATGGATCTTAAACAAACACTGACTGACTCATTCTGGAATCCCACTGCGCTTGCTTCTTTGCCAGAGGTCATTCTGGGCCTGCTGGCTGCGGCCCTTTTGTCTTTGCTACTGGCCCGCGCCTACATTCGGTTCGGTTCGTCGATGTCCAACCGCCGGGAGTTTGCGCATAATTTTCTTCCGTTGGCCGTCACCACCACGCTGATTATCAGTATCGTCAAGTCGTCGCTGGCTTTGTCGCTGGGGTTGGTGGGGGCGCTATCGATTGTGCGGTTCCGGGCAGCGATCAAAGAGCCCGAAGAACTGGCCTTCCTGTTTTTGGCGATTGCCATTGGTTTGGGAATGGGGGCCGGACAGGGGCTGATCACCACCTCGGCTGTGGTTGTGATTCTGGCTATGATGGCAATCCGCGATTTCCAGCGTAAACCCATCGTTGATGCCAATCTGTTTCTGACCGTGTCGCACACCTCGCCACGGGATCTTTCCGCCGTTCAAATTCTGGAGGAGCTGACCAAGACCGGCATGAAGGCGTCGGTCCGCCGGTTCGACGAAGGGCCAACCCTGCTTAGCGCGTCGTATCAGGTGAAGATGGACCGCCCCGAACAACTTCAGGAAGCCGCCGCCAGCCTGCGGAAGCGGTGCACCGAGATTGAAATCTCCTGCCTGGATGAAAAAAATGCATAAGAACGTTCCAGAACCGAACTGGAGGTACGAGCGGAAGATGCTTCCGGTCGGTGTCGATTCCGCCTGGGTTGAACACCACGTTCGTCTGCATCCGGCCGGGTTCCGGGAAGTCTATCCGCCGCGCGAAGTGAATAACCTTTATCTCGATACGCTGGACCGAACGGATTTTCGGCAACACGAACAGGGCGTTTCGCAGCGGAGCAAGACGCGGATTCGCTGGTATGGTTCGCTGGACGGGCCGATCGACCGCGCCACGCTCGAACTGAAAATCAAGCGAGGCGGGGTGGGGCGCAAGGAAAGTGGTCCGGTTCCGGAATTCTCGTTGAGCCATGCCTCGGATGCCCAAGGCCTCCGTGCGCTGATCAGCGGGCTGCCGCTGCCGGCCGCAACGCGGGCCGCGGTGGAGCTGCGGCGTCCGAGCTTGGTGAACCGCTATGCCCGCCGCTACTATCTCAGCGCGGACGGTTTGGTGCGGCTGACGCTCGACACAAACCTTCAATATTTCGACCCGAGCCAGGCCACGCGTCCACTGAACCATCCGATTCGCGATGCCAAGACGTTAGTTGTGGAGCTGAAATATGCTCCGGCTCATGCCGTGGAGGCTGCTTCGATTGTCAGCCGGTTTCCGTTCCGGATTGCCCGCTGCTCGAAATATGTCGAGGGCGTCCGCCGGTTGCACCCGGGCTTACGATAATTTAGGCCCTCTCTATTCAAATCCCATCATGTTTACGAAGGATTTTTTAACAGAATAATTATGACAGAATGATTCATGGCATACATATCTGGAATTATTCTGTCCCAATGGTTCTGTAATAATTTTTAGTTCCGGATCTGCCGGGTTAGGAATAAGTATGAAAACAAAAACTAGCGCTAAGATCTCTCAAATTCGCATTGCGGCCAACCGATACTTAAGCATCGCGGTGTTGGCGGCGGTCGCGCTTGCATTGGATGCACGTGGACAGCGATTCGAGGCGGCGGAAAATCAGAGTGTCACGAATAACCCGGGAGACGGGTTTTCTTTTCAGGACCGGAGGCCGCCCGGGGGTGACCGCGGCGGACCGGGGTCGACGCCGGATCAGGAGATTGTCGCTTCCTATGACGTGAATCGGGATGGGTGGCTGAACCGCGCCGAACGCGCCGAGGCACGGGCCGCGTTGAAGGCAGATGCCAGCGCAGGCGGGAACCAGCGCCGCATGGGACCGCCGGGCCGAGGCGGGCTCGAAAGTTCTACGGAAACGCCGGAGGCCGGACTGGCGCTGACGCCGGACGATGTTGAATCCTATCCGGATGCCCCGCTTTACGACACCGAAATTCTACGCACCTTTTTTCTGACATTTGAAAACGACGATTGGGAAGAGGAACTGGAAGATTTTAAGAAGACCGACGTCGAGGTACCCGCAACGCTCGTCGTGGACGGTCGAACCTATCCGAATGTCGGCGTGAAATTCCGTGGCAACTCGTCGTACGATATGGTGCAGCGCGGTAAAAAACGCTCGTTCGCGCTGACAATGGATCTGGTCGATTCAGAACAGAATCTGGGCGGATACCGGAACATAAATCTGCTCAATTCGAACGGCGATGCCAGTATGATGCGGCTGGTGCTGACCCGCGAGATCAGCCGGCACTATCTGCCCATGCCCAAGTCCAACTGGGTGCGGGTGGTGGTCAACGGCGAAAGCTGGGGCATTTATGTGAATCAGCAACAGCAGGATAAAATTTTTCTTAAAGAGCAGTTCGGTACTAAGAAGGGAAGCCGCTGGAAGGTGCCGGGCAGCCCGAATGCCCGCGGATCGCTGAATGATATGGGCGAGGACCTTGATGTGTATCGGGAAATCTTCGAGTTGAAGTCGAAGGAGGACCTGCGCGCGTGGGTCAGCCTGATCCTGCTCTGCCAGACGCTGGATGGCGCCCAGCCGGACGACGTGGAAGGCGAGCTCGGCACGATGCTGAATATCGACGGAGTGCTTCGGTTTCTCGCGCTGGAAAACGTGCTGGTCAACAGCGATGGCTACTGGACCCGGGCGAGCGACTATATGCTTTATCTTCATCCCGATGGCCAATTCCACATCCTGCCCTACGACTATAACGAAACCCTCCTGGAAGAGAGCGGTGGGCCGGGCGGCGGCAGAGGCAGCCGCAGAGGGCCGCCTCCCTTGCCAAACATGCAACTTGCGGGCAACGGGAACGTCCCGGCGAACGGGTCAGTGTCGTTCGGTGGCTCCGGCGGACGCACCGGCGGCGGAGGCGCTCATGAGGCAGGCGGCATTACACTGGACCCGCTGGTTTCGGCCGAGCGGGAAGACCGGCCGCTCGCTTCGCGTCTGCTCGCGAATCCCGAACTCCGCACCCGCTACCTCGAGTATGTGTATGAAATCGCGGATCAATGGCTCGATCCCGAAGTGCTTGGCCCCATCATTAAAAAGTACGATACACTCATCGATGCCGACGTTTGGGAGGACACGCGCAAGCTCGAGAGTTATGAAGCCTATTTCGAACAGGTGGACCTTGATCCGGAAGGCGATGGCATCCTCGGCTTTGCCACGAAGCGTCGCGCCTTTCTGCTGGAGCATCCCGCGATAAAAGCCCTGCGTTAGTTTCGCGGGAATGGGAGCACCACGAAATACACCAAATACACGAAAATATAGGCCACGCGGAAATTTGCTCATTCATCCAAAAGTGATTCAGAATAGGACCTTTTCGAACAGTATAGCGTATTCAGGCCGAGATTTTTAAGTTTCGTGTATTTTGTGAGTTTCGTGGTTTATCTCGGTTTCCAAGGCCTGGAAATTGGGGCGTTGCAGGTAGGGACGACTCTCCGAGCCGTCCACCGATGGAGCGGCCTGACGTGCGGGTGCGGCGCGATGGGGACATCGCGGCCCTACCGGCGGCGATATCTGGAGGGGCGCGGGCCTTTTACACACGCAAGTCGTCGAGGCCGCCGACCCTCCAAAGCGCGGGAAGCAAGCGGGACGCTTCCCCAACTTTGCTCGCAATCTCATGGCCCAAAGGTTATTTCGCTCTTTGTGGTTTAATCTGTTTACTTGACGCAGTTAATGCTATCCCTGATAACCTCATTAAGAATTTTAAGCAATGAAATGTGCGAGTCGAACCCGCCGAGCCCGAAATGTGTTAGACGGAACGATTCAATAGAATAAACTGTTCTAATAGGAAAATTATGAAAATCATAAGTCTACTTTCAATAATTCTACTAATCTCTGGTTGTCAGACAGCACAACACACCTGCCCCAGCACCCCTCAAACAGAAAAGATCACCGCCCAAGTAAAACTGGTCCATTCAAATACTAAAGATGTATCTGAATGGGGTGAGAAAGTTTTCGCACAGGTTAGATTGAATATTTATAAAGAAGGAAAAATCGTAGCTCGTCCTATCCAGAACCTAAAACCAAATGAATGGAAATCAGCTGATATCGCAATTGATATCAAACATCTTAATCAAACGATAAAAATTCAAATTGAGGATGAGGTTATCGAAATGAATTCTGAACCGGGACTTCACCTCATGTTGAAAGTTGTTCCAATGGATGGAAACATGGTTCATTTAAAAGGTGCGTATATATTATCTGAACGTACTGAAACAAACCTGATGAAACTCAAAGAAGTTTATTCGTTTAGTGCACACTGTAAACTTAATGAAGAAATAACTCTCTACGAGGTAACCACACAAATTGATTAGAACCAGATCCTAGACCCTACTTGGACAACGCCCTTTTTGAAGGCAAAGTCTGATTCCCAAGCGGGTCAGGATTAACGTTCGCTAATAATATGAAAAAAAATATCAGCTCAATTATAACAGTGCTTGCGATGTCGGTGAATGCCTTCGCATTTTATCAAGAAACCGACATTGCTGTGTATTCAAATGAAGACAAAGGTAATGAACAGAATGTTCATGATCTTCTTGCACAACTCGAGAGCGGATGGTTTGTGATGACTGATATACGGCCAGTAAGTAATAGGTGTTACTACGTAACCTCCCCCGTGAATTATGAGAGCGGAGTGAACTTCTTCAGTCTCTACTGGGCGGGAAAACAGTCAGAAGATTATCTTCCGCAAATAGAATGGGATAAGCCCACGTTGCATATGTTTAAGGCGGATAAGAAAATCAAAAAGCCAGACGATAAATTCACACGGGTGCATGACATCTCTACAGAGGATTTCTCCATAATCATAAATGCGTGGGAGAATTTATTGTCCCCGACAAACCACTCCACACTACTAAACTCAAAGTTCACCTCTGAGAGAGCAAAACAATCTTTAGAGAAAGCATTAAAAAAAGATTACACGAATTTTGAGGTCGAATCAATTCAGCCTCAACGAAACCGGATTTTTAGAAGGCCAGTCTATCAAATGGAAGTTTGCTACTTCATGGCCCCTGGCCAAGGCCCCGGAGGCTTATCAATCTCGTTTGTTATAAAAAAGAATGGTATAAAAATTCTCCGCATCGGAGAAATACTTTACTAGACTAGGCATGAATAGCGAACCAGTCAATTGAGCAACGGTGTTAGACAGCAAGCTCGAAGTCGGGATTTTTAACAGCTGAATTGGCTGCGATGACTAGTTTGCGCATGA
>JAROBA010000039.1 GCA_029432815.1 Pontiellaceae bacterium B1224
ACGAACTTTCAAATCAACCGAGCAGTCTTTAGATCAGCAAAATGGAAAAGATTATAGGCCAACGCGATTGACAGTCCCCATAGAAGGACTGACACCTGCCGCATCATCTTTTCCTATTCTTCCTGTTTTTCTCATATTCTCTGCTTAATTCATCCATTGTAGCGTTAGCTTCCATACGCGTCATGGTCTGTGCATCCGGATAGCCGTTGTTCAGCAGGCACCTCACCTGCCTCGGCGTAGCGAGGTTCTGATCGAACCGCCAATCCATCACGTCGAGAACCTTTTGTGCATAGCCCGACTTCCAGCCGGTTGTATCAAATCCGTGTCGATCAAGGCGCGTCACCTGCTCATCGGTTGCGGGTGCCGCCTCATTCTTGGTCTCCGGCTGCCAATCAACCAGTGCGTTGTCGATAAGGGAAAAGGAGTGAAGTACAGGATCGAATTTTTTGGTTGTGGCACCGACAAAATCCTTTTTAACAATATCCGGGTTTTTCAAGTAACTTGGATAGATGTTCAGGCAGTCAATGACGCGTTGAACAGCAGTCCTTAAATCTAGGGAAAAGAACTCGCGGTTGCTGTTCAATCGATTTTCTCCCAAGAATTGATGAACTTTTTGTTCATCACGCAGAGGATTTGCACTATCAAAAACCGCTTCGATCTCAAACGGGACGGGAACCCCTGTTCCATTCAACTCAACAACCCTCTCTTGAACACTTCGCTCAGTAGCGCCAATCTTTAACAAACCCGGCATTGCAGGATTCGACAAGACATAAACCTGACCGACCGTAACCGCGAACTTGAAAAGCTTTTTTCCGCAAGCAGGGCATAAAAACTCTTGGGAGCTGTTCCCTAAGTCAATTGAGCATACCCGTGAACAATCACATTGAATCGAAATTCTTTTGGCCATCTAATCCTTTTTACTAAGTGCCATTCGGGACTGGCACCTTTAACAAATTAAGTGGTGATTATGTTAAACGGACGTTTTTCTGCACCCCAGAAAACTACATCCAAATAGCCTATATCCTCATTTAAACTCGCGGAATATACCCCCGATTTGAGCAAGTTATATCTGCAATTAAGGTGTCCTATTTGTTCGCAATCAGAAGCTATTACTTGAGTGCTTCCTACTTCTCCATTCAAAAGTTTAACTACCGTCCTGACATCTGGATTTTGGCCGGCAAGCCATTCTACCTTCATTCGAACAGAAACTGGTTCCCAAGTGGTTTCAGAAGTTGGCTGATACTCCTTCAAAAAGGTCAACCAGAGTTTAGATGTCTCGGGTGTTGGCCAGATCAATGAACGTGTATTCTCCTGAACCAAATCAGAACCTAACCACGCATTGAATTGATGGCTATTTGTGAAAGTTGCATTCGTTGAGCTGACGGCATGGATAGCCGCATTTCTAGAATTAAAACCGGCTTGCATTAATAGCGCGACACTTCTATCTAGGGTGCCATTCTCAATTGCAGGGACTACCAAACCAAGTTCATATTCATCGATTGTAATCCCGTCAAATATTTCATCTTCATTAGCGAGAGCGCGAACTCTTATAGCCTCCAAAGCCCACGGAAGCCGATAAACCAACCCATCTTCAATAAATTTAAGGGAATCATCGATGTTTATAAACGTGCAGGCCGTAAGATTTTCACCCTTTAACCATGCTGCCAAGATTTCTCTCCAGTCTTCAGGAAGAGTTATGGGAATGAATGGGGAAATATCGAAAAGTAATTCCGCTAATTTAGTGATAGTGCCTATTCTCAGTAATCCTATGAAATGATGTTTTCTGCATTTCCCATACTCCCATTATCTTCAAAATAAGCTTCATCCAAGGCGTCAGAACGCTTTTATAATCATCCGCCACTCAACTGCCCGCCCCATACGCACAGTAAAAATATCCGTACAGGTTACTCTGGTTTAGATTTAAGTAAAGGAAAGGGTTTTAAGAAGCTGGGGGTTTGGGGTTTTGCGCGTAGCGCTTTGGCTTGTCCCGCCATAGCCGTCAGGCGCCGGCGGAAGTGCGGCAGCTCGATGCCGCTTTCCGTCCGCATAGGCTGTTCCTGCGCAAGAGCGGTTGCACCGCATTTGCGCACGAACGGCGCGTCGGGGACATGGCCTACCCTATAAAAACAGAGGACAGCCAACAGCATACAGCCTTTGCGTCCTGGCGTCTTAGCGGTCAAAAAAAAATCTGCGGCTCGGTGCTTCTGAGCCAGATATAGAAACTGAGGCGTGAGGCGTGAGGCGTGAGGCGTGAGGCGTGAGGCGTGAGGCGTGAGGCGTGAGGCGTGAGGATTTTCTTCCAACCTTTGGAACCTTGTCACGACTCAACCGTCACTTTTCAAGCCCTACAAATCCAGAAAGTTCTGCAGCAGCTTTTTGCCTTCCACCGTCAGGATGGATTCCGGGTGAAACTGAACGCCGTGCACCGGATGCTCTTTGTGTTTCACTCCCATAATTTCGCCTTCAGCCGTCCAGGCAGTGATTTCCAGACAATCCGGCAAGGTTTCCCGCTCGATGATCAGCGAATGGTAGCGGGTGGCATCGAACGGACTTGGCAGCCCTTTGAATACACTTTTGCCTTCGTGAATCATCGGCGAGGTTTTTCCGTGCATTAAACGTTCGGCCCGAATCACATGCCCGCCATACACATCGCCGATCGATTGATGCCCGAGACAGACGCCGAACAGCGGCAGGCGCGGACCGAACTCGCGGATGATGTCGCAGGAGATCCCGGCTTCTTTCGGCGTGCAGGGCCCAGGGCTAACCAATACTTTTTCAGGATTCAGAGCAACCGCTTCTTCAATGGAAATCTCATCATTGCGGAACACCCGCATTTCAGCACCCAGCTCGCCGAGATACTGCACCAGGTTGTAAGTAAAGGAATCGTAGTTATCTATTACTAAAATCATATATAAGGTCCTTCTCACGCAAAGGCGCAAAGAGCGCTAAGCTACATGCCATTCGCAACTCTAGTTATTCCATCTTTGATTAGATTCTCGCCAAAATTAATTAATAAACCCAGTTTTAATTTGGTCAGCCGAAGGTAGGTCAACAGCTGCTTCTTATAAACTGGTCTGACCTCTTCGACCGACTTAAGCTCAATAATGACCAGCTCATTAACAATCAAGTCATCACGGAAGGCTTCGGGAAACTCCCGACCATTATATTCAATTTGAATAGGCACTTGTTGCTGAACAGAAAGCCCCCTTCGAATCAGTTCATCCGCCAGCAAAATTTCATAGACACTTTCAAGCAGGCCCGGGCCAAGTTTGGAATGAATAGCAAAAGCAGCATCAACCACTTCCTTGGCTATATCATTCTCAGTCATTACTTAGCGTCCTTTGCGTCTTTGCGAGAGACTATCCCTTCAAACGGGCGGCGTGGTAGTGCTTGGCCAGCGCGAGCGCTTTCATCATGCCGCGCGCTTTGTTGCGGGTTTCCTCGTATTCATTAATCGGTACCGAGTCGGCCACAATCCCGGCTCCGGCCTGAACATAGGCTTTATTTTTATCGAGGATGACCGTGCGGATAGTAATCGCGGAATCAAAGTTTCCGTCATAGTTAAAATAACCCACGGCACCGGCGTACGGGCCGCGTTTGCTTTTCTCAAGCTCGGCAATTATTTCCATGGCGCGTATTTTCGGAGCGCCGCTCACGGTTCCCGCTGGGAACGTGGCACGAACGAGATCATACTCATCATGATCATCGGAAAGGTTCCCGGTCACATCAGAAACAATGTGCATCACATGGCTGTAGCGTTCGATCACCATTAAATCCGGAACTTCAATGGTATTGAAATCGCAGACACGTCCGATGTCATTCCGTCCGAGATCCACCAGCATGATGTGCTCAGCGCATTCCTTGGGATCGGCCAGCAAATCTTTTTCAAATGCCAGATCTTCTGCCGGAGTGGCGCCGCGCGGACGGGTTCCGGCAATAGGGCGCACTTCAACCTTGCGATCTTCACTGCGAACCAGAATTTCCGGAGAGGTGCCCACAATTGCGCTTTCCCCCATATCCAGACAAAACATGTAAGGCGAAGGATTGATCGAGCGCAGTGCCCGGTAGACATCCAGCGAATCTGCTTCATTTTCCACTTCAAATCGTTGCGAGATGACCGTCTGAATCACATCACCGGAAAGAATGTATTCCTGAACCTTATCCACCATGTCCAGAAATTCTTCTTTGCTGGTATTGGAATGCGGTTCAAGCGGTTTAACATCCTGATGCGTATCAATCATCACCCGCTTAATCGGCGTCTGCAGCGCATCCATCAGCCCATCAATCTGCTCAAGTGCCTTGTCGTAGGCGGCATTGGCATCGCCGTCAATATGCGCGTTGGCCACGATCTTTAAATTATGGTTCACCCGATCAAAAACAATCAGGCCATCGGTCACCATAAACACCATATCCGGATTCCCGATTTCATCGTTTCCAATGATTGGAACACGCGGTTCAAATTGAGACACCACATCATATCCGAGAAAACCCACGGCACCGCCGATAAACGGGGGCAGCGCCGGATCGTCGACCACCGGAGCAAACTGCTTCATGTGATTTTTCAGTGCATCCAACGGATCAATATCTTCAATCACAACCGGCTCATCGCCATTCGTTGTAATCTCAACACGACGACCGTACGCGCGAATAATCGTGCGCGGTGTTCCGCCGATGAAGGAATAGCGGCCAATATTTTCGCCGCCTTCGACCGATTCCAGCAAATAGGTATGTGAAGCATGGTCGCGTTCCCGCAAATATTTACGAACCCGTTTATAGGCGGAAACCGGCGTCTCCTGATCGGCGAGAACTTCCTTCCATACCGGCACCAGGTTCCCCTGCTTCGCTTGTTCCAAAAATGTTTGTCTATCGGGAATTACAGCCATGATTCTATCTCTTGGTTAAAACTCGAAATAGTAGCTTTTCCGGAGTACACCGCAAGCTCAACCTTTCAACTTGAGCAGGACTTCCATTGAAACCCGTTGCATTTCCTGTACGCGCTTCTCTGAATCAGCCTCGTTGTAGCAGCGGAATTCGGGCGCGTTGCCGGAGGGGCGCATATGGAGGACTTCCGAGGATTCGAAGGTTACCCGCAGACCGTCGGTGCGGTCGATGGATTCCACCTTGCCGAAGACTTCACCAAAGGCAGCTTCGATGGCAGACACCTCCACAAACTGCTCCAGAATCTTCGCACTTTCTTCGGTCGGAAAATCCTGAATGCGGTCGCTGGCGGTAAAACGCTGCGGCAAATCCGCCAACAGTGCGGAGATCGGCTTACGCTCTTTAATAGAGAGCAAAATGATGCTCAGCACTGGAAGCACGGCATCGCGTGTCGGCAGGGCCCGCAGTTCTTTTCCAAACACTGGAAAATCGGAATTGGTCAGAAACCCGCCATTGGCTTCATAACCCACCACGCCTTTGTTGCCGGCATAGGTTGCTTCGATCATCGAGGCCACCACGAACGGGGATCCGATTTTTGTGCGGCGGATATCTTTGAACCATCCGCATTTTTCCAGCGCAGTGTTGCAGCTGACAGGGGTACTGACGGAATCTGCCCCCAGATATTTCGCCGCCAGAATGCCCGCCACATCGCCGCGCAGCCAGTTCCCGTGTTCATCGCTGATCAGCGGGCGGTCACTGTCGCCATCGGTCGAAAGAATGACATCAAATCCATTTTCTTCCGACCACTGCTTTGCCAGCACGCAGTCTTCCGGACGAATCGCTTCCGTGTCGACCGGAACAAACGTGTCGGAAAAGCCGAGCGGGGTCACGTCCGCCCCCAGCCCCGAGAAGATTTCAATCAGCACATCGCGCCCGACGGCCGAGTGCTGATAAATGCCGATCTTTTTCCCCTGCAGACAATCGTGGGGAAATGCACGTAAATATCGGTTCACATAATCGATTCGGGCATCGATATTCTCTTCCGGAAGCTCAAATGGTTCGTCACCGAAAATCGATTCGTCCACCTCCACCATCTGCTCGCGGATTTGTTCCTCATCAAATTTGAGGATTTCGCCGGAGCACTTGTTAAACTTGATTCCGTTGCGGTCAGCCGGAATATGGCTGCCGGTCACCATAATGGCCGGACACCCACGTGTGAGGCCGTAGAGCGCCACAGCCGGCGAGGGAATAAAACCGCAATTTACCGGAGTGTAGCCCATGTCGGAAGCCGCCTTGCCAACCGCCGCCATAATACGGGCGGTGCTCGGTCGCAGATCGCCCGCAATGGCGACCTCTTCACCATTGTTTTTCAACTGTCCGCATTCTTCCAGATATTGGAAAAACCCTTTGGCATAGGTGTAGCAGACGGAATCGGTCATTTCCACGGCCAGCCCGCGTGCGCCGCTCGTGCCGAACTTGACGCCGCTCTGTTGCATGAGGTCGTTGATTTTAATATGCATTTCGAAACCTTTATTATTTTCGCGCAAAGACGCCAAGGCGCGAAGCTATTCTTTTAATCCATTTACCGCTCTAACTATTCCATCCTTCATTAGAGCTGAACCAAAATTAAGCAGGAAGCCTAACTTCAACCCGGATAATCTCAAATACGTCTGAATTTGTTTTCTATGAGCAGCATGCAGGGATTCCACAGATTTAAGCTCCAGAATCACTTTATCCTCCACAATCAAGTCAGCTCTAAATCCCTCATCAAATTGTACTCCGTCATATTCGACAGAAATTGGAACCTGCCTCTTAACTGACAACCCCCGCTTCTCTAGTTCATAAGCAAGAACAGCTTCATATACTGACTCATAAAGCCCAACACCTAGAGCTCTATGCACATGTATCGCCACATCAACTACAATTTTAGAAATCTCATTTTCAGACATCACTACCTTTGCGTCTTAGCGACTTTGCGCGAGCAATTATTTATCGAGGTTTTCGAGCCGGGTCGGATTGTCCAGATCGATTTTGCGGTAGTAGCAGTTGCGCGGCTCGCCGGATGCATTTTTCGTGTGGCAGATACCGCCGCGATTCGGGCGTACTACAAACAGCAGTGAGTTCTGCTCACAGTTCACATAGGCATCGATCAGTTCAAAGGTTTCGCCGGAGGTCAGTCCTTTAATCCAGAGTTCCTGACGCGATGAACTCCAAAGCACCAGCATCTTGCGTTTGAGCGATTCTTCAAAGGCGATCTGATTGATGTAAGCAACCAGAATGACCTCTTTCGTATCGGCATTCTGTACAGCAACGGGGATGATGCCCTTCGTTCCTTCAACCGCCTTTTCGAGCTTGTTCCAATCCAGTGCCAGTTCCAATCCTTCTTCAAGTTCTTTACTCATAATCTATTCCTTCCCTGTTTAGAAAAAAAGAGGGTCTAATAATGCCTCTCCACGGGCAAGCCGAACTTTATAAAAAGCCCCAATACAATATCGAACGCAAATACTTGCAGAGGACTATGTATTTATCTATTTTGTTCGTTATGAAAAACATATACACATTCCTGATTCTCGTCACCCTTTGCGTTTCCACTGCAATCGCCACTCCATGGGACCGCCTGTCGCCGGAAGAGGCTGCATTCTGCAAAGTACATATGGAAAAAGCGCTGTCGCTCTACGAAGCCGGCGAACAGGATGCGGCCATCCAGTCATTGGAAGATTCCTACAACCTCGCTGATAAACAATTTAACAACTCCTTTTTTGTTCATCGGATCATCTGGTGGGAAGCGCAGGTATACAGCGGCAAAGAAAATGAAGAATGGGGCCTTAAAATGTTCCGCTTTCTGCGGGACCGCGAACACCGGCTCTATCCTCAGCACGCCATCGAAATTCCCGGCCGCGATTTTGTCCTGTATGAAAACATTATTATGAAATTGCGAAGTCTGGGGATGCTGGCTCAGGCTCGTGCTGAAACGCAGGAATTGGAAAATACGCTGACAACGTATAAAAACTTCGACCTGTCCGGGCAGCGCTATCCCGACCGGGGCCCCCTCTTCAGCACCCTTCCGGAAGCACGGAAACGAGACTATCCGGTGCACTGGAACGAATTGAACGGAACGTCCCGCAGCAACCGCCACATCTACTATTGCTACCTGTACGGAGTGCAGCTCATTTCTGAAAATGCACTCACCTACGGCGATTGGAAAAAAGCCGCTGAACTCGCCGACTGGTACATGCAGTTTAACGATTCGTACGCACTCAGCGATGAGGAGATGCGCGGTGAAGTTTGCCGAGTTGCCCTTCAGGCCACCGATACGCTCGCAGATATCTCGCTGCTGGATGGCCCGCCGGAAGAAGCGGCCGCATTTTATCGGACGTATATGGATAAAATGGATTCCGGTCACTACAACCCCTCCACCAATGCGTATTTTATGGCTCAGCTGAAACTCGCCCGCCTGCAGATTCAAATGGGCACACTCACCCCCGCAGCCATTCCCATGGCCGATACCGCCGTTGCCAGCATCGAAGAATTCCTCCATTTTGACCGTGCGCAAATCATTCATGCCAAACTCAGCCGGGCCCGGATTTACCACGCACTGGGCGACCCCGATCAGGCCTGGGCCATCGTGAACACCTTGTTTGATGAAACCTCCATGGATGTAAATACCTACCATCAGCTGCGCATCCTCACCACCGCCATAGATCTGGCACTGGACGAAGGCGGCACCCACCCGGAACTGGAAAACTGGCTGGTTCAGGCCCTGCACAATGAACGGCAGCTCGGCAACAAATTCAACGAACTGCCACTCTACGAAAAGTATGCGGAGTTCCTCGAAATTCACGGCCGCTACGACGAAGCGCGCTCCATTCGCAAAGAAGCCATTCGTCTCTCCAAGGCGATGAACCTGCCCCGCCGCACCCAGCGAAATGAAATGGCACTGCAACGAATCCCGGCAAATGCGGCACCGGCGAATCAGGTTGCAGCGGCTCCGCCAATCGTTTCCGAGCCCGCTCAAAAACAAAAGCCATCCACAAAGCCGGCAACGAAATCCCCTGCTCCCAATGAAACGGAAGTCTCTTCCGGCGTCTCGATCTCGGCGGATATACCGGTTGAGATACAGCCCAGCCTAAGCCTCAGCGCGGCACTTCCAGAGCATTCTGCCCATGGACGCTTCTATTTAACCAATCCCGCCGCCACGACGCAGACCGGCCAAATTAAAATCGACGGCGCAATCGATCAACCCAAATGGCAGAACGAGCAATGGCTGACCTTGCAGGCCAGTCCTTCCTTCCCCTCCATCTCCCTGACCCGCCCGCTCCAACTGCAAGCTGGAGAGAGCTGCATCATCGACATCACCGGACTGCCGGCAGAGAGCGGTGCCGGCGGCGCGGTACGCTGCGCGTGGATGAACGGATCCGTATTGATCAGCGAAGGCATCTGGGAATATCGCAGCGAAGAATCCGAAAAACGCACCGCCGTCATCGATGCCCACGAACTCCGCCGCAATCCGTTCTACCTGCTCCCCATCAACCACACCATCCAGCGGCAGGAATCGGACTCTGCTGAAGCAGTCGATGTTACCGTCTCGGCCAGCTCGCCCATGCGCATTGAGGCCTATAACGGCACAACCGGAAAACTACTCTACGTGGATGCCAACGGCGATGGTGATTTCGACGATGCCGGCGATTTGATTTCATCCGATGCCAACCACAATGGCTGGCCGGATATCCTCTTCAGTGCAGGCGACCGTATGGCTGCGCTGACACTCTATGTGAAATCGGAATCCGACACAACGGAAGAACAGGAACTGACGATCCAATTATTGGAAAACGGGCAGTGGCGAATCGATGCGGTTGACGTAATCAAATAAATTACAGCCGAACTTCAACGCCCTTCGAGCGCATATATTCCTTGAGCTCACCCACCGTGAGTTCTCCGAAATGAAACAGCGATGCTGCCAACACGGCATCGGCTTTACCATCCGTCACAGCTTCAACAAAATGGTCTTTGGTTCCGGCCCCGCCGGAGGCAATCACCGGCACGCCAACCGCCTCTGCAATCGCACGGGTCAGCTCCAGATCGTAGCCATCCCGGCACCCATCGCAATCCATACTGGTGAGCAGAATTTCCCCGGCCCCGCGCTGCGTGCCCTCAATCGCCCATTCAATCGCATCCAGCTCAGTTGGATTCCGGCCACCGTGCGTGTAAACGCCCCAGGTTCCGTCGCCGTTGCGGCGCGCATCAATTGCCAGCACCGTGCATTGGGAACCAAAGGAGTCGGAGCATTGGTTGAGGATGTCGGGATTGGTGATCGCGGCGGTGTTGAACGAAACCTTATCGGCCCCGGCTTTGAGCATGTTGCGCACATCGGCCAGCGTACGAATGCCTCCACCCACAGTGAGCGGCATAAAAACCTGCTCCGCACAGCGGCGCACAATATCAACCATGGTTTCACGGCCATCGCTCGATGCGGTAATATCCAGAAAAGTCAGCTCGTCCGCACCCTGCGCTTCGTAGGCCTTGGCACATTCCACCGGATCGCCTGCATCGCGCAGGTCCACAAAGTTTACGCCTTTAACCACACGCCCGCCGGTTACATCCAGACACGGTATAATTCGTTTTGCCAACATAGAAACATTCCTGTTTTAAAAGGGCGTGACGATATTCCAGGCATTGGAAAAACGCAAACGGCTTTTCCCGCAATTCGGCCCGTCCATCGACAGCAAAAACTAAAAAAGGGCGGCCGAAGCCACCCCGTTCACTATCGTCCTGTTTTGGAAGTCCGCTTTTTACGCCAGCGGCGAAAGAGCCAGCCACCGATCAGAAAAACCGCCGCGATGATCAGCATGGCCAGCACATCGCTCGGAGCCGGTTCGCAATACGGTATGAAGGGCTCTTCCATTTTCCAATGATTGGAACTTAGTCGACCGCGACGAGCTCCAGCTCAAAATTCAGATTCTGGCCGGCGAGCTGGTGGTTGGCATCGATGGTGATGGCCGCGTCCTCAACTCCTGTAATCGTGACCGGAACCGGCTGTCCTTCAGGACTCTGCATCTGCAGCATCATACCGATTTCCGGCTCCAGATCCGGCGGCAGCTGCGAACGTTCGAAGCTCATCACCAGCTCATCACGCTTTTCGCCATAGGCTTCGGCGGCAGGAATATTGATGGTTTTCTTTTCGCCGACAGCCATGTCTGCAACGCCCTTTTCAAAGCCCGGGATCACCATGCCGGCACCCATTTCGAATTCCAGCGGATCGCGTCCGGCTGAGGAGTCAAACTGGTTTCCATCGTCCAGCGTTCCGGTGTAGTGAATCTTAACTTTCTGTCCTTTTTCGATCATTTTATTGCCTTTCTGTTCTAATTAAGATGAAGGCGCACCTTACAGGCATGCGATCCGAATTCAACCCCTAGTCGGCACTTTCTACCAGCTTTGGTCGCTGGCGGCGCGGCGCAGATGAATGACATCCACCGTGATATTTTCAGGTAGACTGCAGAGATATGCCACCGCATCGGCCACATCTTCGGGTTGGATCATCGCGCTGAAATCGGTCAGATCGGGACGGGACTGTTTCACCATTTCCGTGGCCACCCCGCCCGGGCAGATGGCATGTACCCGAATATTAAAATCCCGCCCTTCTTCAATGGCGGTTTTGGTCATGCCGATCAGCGCGTGTTTGCTCGCCCCGTAGGCCCCCTGATTCGGATAGCCCTTAACGCCGACCACCGAGGAAATGTTGATGATCCGACCACGCGCCTGCGACTTCATCATTTTCATGGCTTCGCGCATGCAGAGAAACGAACCCTCCACATTCAGTTTAAAAATATACTGCCAGTCTTCCAGCGAGGCCTCGGTCAGCGGATCAAAAATGCCCACGCCAGCATTGTTCACCAGCAGGTCGACGGTTTCCAATGATTGGAAAAGTTCAACCACCTCCGGTTCCTGCGAAAGATCCGCCGGCCGAACTTCGGCTGAAATACCAAACGCTTCGCATTGCTGTTTAACTTCGGCCAGCTTTTCGGCATTGCGAGCCACCAGCACCAGATCGTAGCCGCATTCGGCAAGTTTAAGCGCAATCGCCGATCCGATTCCCTGGCTGGCTCCGGTAATGAGTGCTTTCATCTTTTTCTCCTGTAATTTCGTTTGCTGCCTCTGGCAGGAGGCGCAGATTTTTTGCTTTCTTTTTCCAACGGTTGGAATCCCTTCTTGCCGCACCGCTTTCCAATAGAAGCAACCGCCAGCCGCGCAGTGGAAAATGCGGCCTGCAGATTATAACCTCCGGTCGGCCCGTCCACATCCAGCACCTCGCCGGCAAAATAGAGCCCCCGGCACTTTTTGGATTCCAGGGTCTGGAAATTAATCTCACCGAGCGCCACGCCTCCGACCGTTACCATCGCTTCTTTAATTCCACGCGTTTTGATCGGCCGAATCTCTTCCGTTTTACCATTCTGAAAATCGATGAGGAGTCGATAGTCTTTCAAGTTTTTACGGGCAACGATCCGCGACGCATCAGTAAGCGCGGTTCCGCCGACGCCCCACTTTTCAATTTCATAAACGCCGCGCGTCTGCCCCACCGAGGTCCCGTTCACCAGAACGTCCACGAGCACCTTTTCATAAATTTTTCCAATCCGCCCTTTCATCACCTGCGGATCAACTTCAAAACCGGCGAGCCCGGGGCGATACGGCGAAACGGTGTGCCCCAGCATTTTCGCCCATTCCTGGCCATCGCCGACGGAGCCGGTTTTAGGATAGCTGATGCCGCCTGTGGCAATCAGCACATAGCTGCTCTCCACTACAAAATTATCGGCGGTTACGCGAAAGCCGTTCTTTGTTTTTTCCAACGCCTGGACCACCGACGAGCAGGCGAGCGAAATATTTTGATCACGCAACAGATCGGTGAACAGCGCGAGCACATCGGCCGCCCGCTCTGTATGCGGATAAACCTTATTGCCCGCCTTCACCACGGTTTTCAGCCCATTGGCCGCAAACCAGCGTTGCAGCATTGATGGTGTGAATGCTTTCAAAGCCGGCTCCAAAAACGGGCCTACCGGATTACCGAACATCTGCACCATCCGGTCGTCGGAAATGTTGGTGGTCAGGTTGCAGCGCGAATTCCCGCACATCAGCAGTTTACGCCCCGGCTTGGCCTTGCGCTCCAGCACCAGCGTCTTCAGTCCCAACTCACCGGCTGCGCAGCCGGCCATCAGCCCAGCCGCGCCGCCCCCTATTATGATCAGATCCGTTTTACTCATAGACAGGCATGTTGGCAGAACCTATATTCTTTTCCAATCAAGGAGACGTCATGAAATACACAACCGCTTTGTTCCTATCTTCCGCTATCGCCCTTTTGAGCGGATGTTCCAGTATGAAAGTAACATCCGAAGAAGTTGCTGATTTTGATTACCCGGCGGCCGCAACCTATGAGTGGATTCAAGCACCGGTAACGGTTCTCGAAGAGGACGACACCTATCTGAACGAAAACGTCCAGATTGCTTTAAACAACGCCCTCTCCGAGCGGGGCTGGAAACAGGTTCTCGAAACCGAACAGGCCGATATTCAGGTGGTCTACTACATTAAGCTCGCCGAACAGGAGGAGGTTACGGGACCAACTGAAACCGATGCCACCCGAGTGACCGGCGGCTTTACCTACAATAAAAGCAGCGAGAGCTGGAGCTATGCCGATCAGAACCCAGACCTGATCGTCTACACCATCGAAATCGGTACGCTTTCCCTGCTGATTTACGATGCGGAAAACGGACAGAAAATCTGGAGCGGCTCCCTGCAAACCCGGCTCGACCGCACCACCCCGCTCGACAAACAGCCTGAACTGCTTCGTAATATTGCCCGAAAGATTACCGCCAAAATTCCCGGCAAATAATCGTGTTGCCGATTCTCCTTATTATCTTGGTGGCCCTCGCCATCATCGGGATTTACCTATTTAAAGTACAGCTCCGCAAACAGCGGATCCAGCAGCTCTACAGTGCGCCCACGCCCGAGCACTGGCGACCGATGCTCGAAAAGACGCTTCCAATGGTTGGAAAACTCTCGTCCGAACATTGGACGCAATTGAGCGGTCTCATGAACGTTTTCATCAACACCAAACATTTCGAAGGCTGCGGCGGACTTGAAATCACGGAAGAGATGAAAGTCACCGTATCGGCCCAGGCGTGCATGCTGCTGCTCGGGCGCGACGTGAAAGTCTACCCGAAACTGAAAACCGTCCTGCTCTATCCGCACACCTACACCGACGGTGAAACCGCCCGGCTCGGTGAATCGTGGAATATCGGCGTGGTGGTGCTCTCCTGGAACAGCGTGGTGGGCGGGGCACGTAATTTTGCAGACGGCCACAATGTGACCTTCCATGAGTTTGCCCACCAGCTCGATCAGGAAGATGGCGCCGCCGACGGCGCGCCGATTCTCGGTGAATCCAATGCCTATCAAACCTGGGCGCGCGTTTTCAGCCACGAGTTTGAAGAGCTGGTCGAAAAAACCGAACACGGCCAGAAAGACGTAATGGACGATTACGGCACCACCAACCCCGCCGAGTTTTTCGCCGTGGCCACCGAAACCTTTTTCGAAAAACCCCGGCAGATGAAAAGCAAACATCCCGAGCTCTACGAAAAACTGCGCGGCTACTACAAAGTGGACCCAACGGAATGGATATAAAAAAGCCACGTAAAACAGAGCATGCAAAATGGGTCGGCCTTCTCTGCGCATTTCTTTGGCCCGGCTCCGCCCACTTTCTTGCTGGGCAACGAAAAATCGGCATCCTTTTATTTGTCGGCCAATTGGCGATTCCAATGGTTGGAATCTGTGTGGCCGCCATTCCCCATCTCGCCAGTCTTTACCTCGGTCTGATCCTTATTTTCGTCGTCAGTCCCATCTACTACCTTACCGTTCTTGTTAAATCCTACCGGCATATTCATCGATTGTCGCTGCCCGGCTGGGTCGGGTTTGCAGCTTTGCTGGTGGCTATGAACCTGCTCAAAGCTCCAATGATTGGAAGCCTACCGGTCAAAACCTACTCTTTACCCACCGGCGGCATGGCACCCACGCTTCAAGGCCGCCGCGCAATCCCCGGCGAAGACTCCACGCGTTGGGGCGATTCCCTGTTTCAGGGAAAAACGTATTATCATATTTCTGCTCTGGCTTCCGGCGCATTTCAAAATCCCCGTTATCAGGATAAAACCGTTCAGTTTCAAATCGGCGGAGTCCCCTATCAACTGCCAATCGAAATTTTCCCGGCGTTTAAACCGAAAACACATTACGAACAATCGGAACTCATCTGGAGCGGTATCCTTCAGTCCGGCGACCGGATGCTGGCCGACCGGTTCAGCTATCTCTTTTCCGAACCACAGCGCGGCGATGTCGTTGTCTTTGAAACCAAGGATCTCGACTATCAGGGCATCAACCCAAACACCGTATTTGTTAAACGCATTGCGGGGTTGCCCGGAGAAACGATTCAGATCATAAACGCCCGCCTATGGGTGGATGGCAAGGAAATCAGCGAACCCCAAATCTTTCAGTTGCTCAACTACGGCAACGCGGGCAAACTCGCCTCTTCGGAAGAATCAATCACGCTCGGTCCGGACGAATACCTCGTCTTAGGCGATAACACCGCACCGAACATGAGTTTGGACGGCCGGTTCTTCGGCCCGGTCCGCCGCGACCGAATCATCGGGAAAATACAAACCATCTACTGGCCCTTCCAACGCATGGGCATTGTTGAATAGCTTCCAACCATTGGAACTTAATATTCGGCACTGCGAGACTTTCATACAATAGCGAAAACAGGCTTTTTTCCCAACGACTGTCCTTATCTCTTATCCCTCCCCGTACCAACAGAACTCACGGTTCAGAAATCAGCATTCGGAAGTAGCGTAGTTGATCCACAACCGGCCATTCGACCCTTTCAGAAATATTAGTAACCGGGAATGTTGCCTGTCGCGGCATCCATTCGCTCCAGTTGAATAGATTGGTGCTGGATTGAATCTGCACATCAAGTCCCGCCAACTGCGTATATTGAAAGACTAGGTTGGTGCCGGTGGTGCCGAAGGAATAGTTCCAAACATTGGAAGCCGCATTCGGATCGGAGCGGGTCAGTCGTTCCCACTCATTATCGGCCCCGTCGCCATCCGGATCCTCATCCGGTTCGCCGGGATCGACGGTCTGCTGGGTGCGCCAATCTTTATAGGGTGCATAAAGCCCCAGTTCCGTCTGAATCCAATTTGCCAACAGCTCTTCTGCTTCGAGGTCCCGGACATTGGAACCGATCGGCGGCATGCGATCGAATGGAGGGGTTGCCGCAATCCGATGCAGTACCATAGAATTATTCGTATTGCCGGGCACCGCAAAGCGGGCTGCCGTGTTTCCGTTATTCTGATTAATCGCCCCATTATAAATCTGCGCATCGGAAAACGCGGTAGCCATCAGACCATTCCATACCGCCGGCGTGGTGCCGCCCGGCTGATGGCAGTTTGCACAGTTGACATCAAAATACGAACGCGCGCGCACGTGCAGGCTTTGCGAGGTGTCGTCCACCGGAAAAACACGCGGCAACGACGGGATAGAATCAACGGCATTACTGAAATAGCCCGCCTGTTCCAAAGCCTGGATTTGATTCTGATCCACGACGCCATACGTTTGCTCTCGGTTCAGCTGACGGGTGTTGAACGACAACGCATAACCGCCGGCATGCGTATGGCATTGAACGCACTGGCTTCGGCTGGGATAGCTCCAGGTCTGCAGAAACGTGGCATCATTCTCCAGCGTGATCGTCAGATTTTCATTTGTCCCTTCCGACGGCAGCAGAAAGGCTTCTGTTCCGGCATCGTTCCACTTATAGGTGACACCGTAAATACGGTTGGTGGTTTTAATAATGAACCGGGTTTCCAATCGTTTCCAAACAGCCGGCTCGCCGAGATCGGTCCGCAGATCAAAATGTTTGATCCAGACCGCGCCCGCCGGAAAGGTCCAATTGGCATCACGGTTCCATCCGATGTCATCATTAATATCCGGAATTGAAAACCAGCGGCTTTTCACCGCGCCGTCTGACCAGAAATTAACATTGGGGGCATAAGCCACAATACCGGTGTTCGGCGTCAGTGTGGCCAAATCCGAAAACGCACCGGTTGCGGTTAAGGTGGACGGAAGCGAACCGCTCGGCGCACCGCCGGCAACCAGTTGTTTAATCTGTCCGGAGTTGGCATTCAGAACCAGCAGTTCGTGCGTTGCGGGGTGTTCGCCGAATGCCACAATACCGTGCTCTCCCGTCACTATGATTTCATCGGTGAACGCCCCGGAACCGGGAAGGGTTTCGGTCAGGCCCCACACCCGGCCGTCATAAGCGTCGGCCAGGAAATAGACACCGTAAAGTTGCGGCAGCGCACCGCCGCGATAGACCCGCCCGCCGATCACACTCTTTGAGCCGGGCACATGGGCATATTCAAAAATCGGCTCCACCGGATTAAAACCGGCCGGTGCTTCATTGGCATCCGGGCCATCGATGGTACCCTCCCGATAGTTCCATCCGCAGTTATCCCCTTTCGCAACCAAATGCACATCCTCCCGCGCGTCCTGGCCGACATCCCCGACATATAATCTTCCCGTGACTGGATCAAATGCCATACGCCACGGATTCCGCAGGCCCGTGGCCCAAAACTCCGTTCGCACATTTCCGCTGACCGCTTCACCATTAAACGTTGTGGCCCCCACAAACGGGTTGTCCGGCGGAATACCGTACCGGGCAATCCCGTCATCCAGCACCACGGCTCCGGCCGTATGTGTATTCGGCTCCAGACTTCCGCTTTTTTTATCCACATCAATGCGGATGATTCCCGAGAAAAAATCTTTCGTGATCGTCTGGCTGTTCTGCCGTGAATCATTCCCCGCCCCCTCATCACCCAGTGAGAGATAAAGATAGCCATCCGGACCGAAATGCAGATCGCCGCCGTTATGGTTGCTTCGGTCATCCGGCTGATCAATCAGCACAACTTCAGTGACGGCATCCACCGTCCCGGTCGACGCCCAACCGGGCGGAGCCTGAAAACGACTCAACCGATCTTTGCGCGTACTGTCACTTGAGTTGTTCGGATGGGTGTAAAAGACATAGAAGAAGCGATTGCTCTGAAAGTTCGGATGAAACGCCATACCCAGCAATCCCTCCTCATTGCTGCTCGAATCTACCGGGCCGGAAATATCGAGAAACGCCGACTTTTCAGGCGTTCCGCTCAGATCGGTGATTCGCTGAATCCGCCCATCCTGCTCCACCACAAACAGCATATTCGTTTCGCCGGGTGGAGAAACCAGCGCCACCGGCCGCGTGAAAGTTCCAATCGTTGGAAATGCATTCTCAAACTGGAAGCTGGAATAGACCGGTGCTTCGTCGGGAAAATTCAAGCTCGTGTTTGCTTCGCGCACCAGCTGCCCATAGATGGAAAGAACAAAACAGAAAACAAACGCGCATAAACCAAATTTCATGGAATCGCCTCCGTTGCTGAAACCTGAACGGGGATTATCAAATTCTCGGCGCGGCGTAACGGAAAAACAAGAGGCGATATTGAACCGCCCCGACACAACAGCATCGGAGCGTTTCATCAATTGTCTATAGTTATCGTTACAGCGTAACCACCACCTTGCCCACCGTACGGCCGGATTCAACCTGCAGATGCGCATCCTGCAGCTTATCAAATGGGAAGGTTGCCGAGACATGCGGCTTAATCGTTCCGTTTTCGAGCATACCGGCCAGCGTGTTCATATCGTCGCCGTTGGACTGAACGAGGATGAACTCGATGTTGATGTTGCGCGCTTCCGCTTCCTGCGTTGCGGCTTCGGGAAAATCCGGCGCGGGCAGCGAAACCATAGCGCCGCCGTCTTTGATCACCTTTACGGATTTGGTGATGTTATCGCCGCCCATGCCATCGAGTACAAAGTCGATATCCGTGAGAACTTCTTCAAATTTCACTTCACGGTAGTCGATATGTTCATCCGCTCCGAGTTGCATGCAGAAGTCGCGGTTTTTGGCGGAGGAGGTGGTGATGACGTGCGCACCCATATTTTTTGCGATCTGAATGGCATAGTGCCCCACCCCGCCGGAACCTGCATGGATCAACACGCGGTCGCCGGCCTCCACGCGACCGGTCAAGACCTGCAGCGCGGTGAGGGCCGCCAGCGTGGTAGCCGCCGCGTCTTCAAACAAAGTTGCGGAGGGCTTCTTTGCCAGCTGACCGGCCGGTGCGGCCACATACTCGGCATAAGCGTTTCCAGCCCCGGGAAAATTCACCATGCCAAACACGTCATCGTCCACGGCAAAATCCGTTACATCCGCGCCGACTTCCGCCACGGTGCCCGAGATATCCCAGCCGAGAATGACGGGACGTTCGGTGCTGATGAATGAATTGATCGCATCCTCGCTTCCCCTGACTTTATAATCCACCGGATTGATGCTGATGGCTTTGGTTTGCACCAGCACTTCGTCGGCTTTGACCGCCGGTTTTTCGATTTCGCTCAATACGAGGTTTTCCACCCCGCCGGCTTTATTTAATAGATATGCTTTCATGTTATTTTTCCTCATCATTTTTGGGTTATCTTTGTCGCTTCGTCAGGCGGAACGCCAGCGATACGTACCGCTGGCGTCCCGCCTGCTCCAGACAGTTGTGTTGCATTAGTCTTCCGAAAGGATCTTGTATTGACCATCGGCGCGGACATAGAGGACGCTCTCTGCATCCGCTTCAATTTCCAGCACGGCCGGTCCAACCGCTTCGATTCCGCTGCCCGGAAGCAGGTCGTTGTCTTCGTATTCAATCTCGCCCTTAACCAGCACCGCGCGGAAGGTTGAACCAGTGCTGTGGATGGTTCCCTCAAAGTCGGCGGCCAGTTTGATAAAGGTTCCGTTCAGTTCACCTTCCTGCCAGAGAAAAGCGACCTGTGCGCCGAACTGATCCACCAAGGTAAGGTCCGATGGGTTCAGCCAGACGATATTGGTTTCATCCACATTGACCGGTCGTTCGTCGGTGTCGAAATGATCCGCTTCCGGCAGGACAAGATAAGGACCTTCCTCAATTTCAATGTAGGCCAGCGAGTCGATTCCTTCGGCGGCCGTGATATGCACGTGACCTTTCGGCTGCGTCCAGAATGAGCCTGCCGGCATCCACATCTCAGCGGCGTTCGGATCGTCGTTATGCATGATGCCCTGAATCACAACGCCCCGGTAAGAGATGTTGTGAATATGGGGCGGCGATTCAAAATTGCTCGGCGGCTTCAGCAGAAAACCGGTCGGTTCGTTGCCGTTGCGGTCGCCCCACAGCGTGCCAGCCTTGGGAGCCAGATCGCCGCGCTTTGGATTTAGATGCGTCCAGTCGACTTCAGACGTCATCGTAACCTTAACGTTTTGTTGCTTAGCCTCAGAAGACTGCGTGGTCGTGCAGCTGGCTAAAAGCGAGGCGGCAAGGGGTAAAATGGTGGCGGCAATAATTATTTTGGTGGTCATTTCTTTTTCTCCATGGGTTGTTGAGAAGTTTTTGGAGTGCACCGGGAAATGAAATGCCACGACGCTTTGAAAAGCGGTGTCGCCCGTTGGTTGCCAGCGCACTCCAGATTTTTTAAGCAATCTGCGTCATTTCATTCACGGTAAATTCTTCGGTTGCGCCTTCCGTGGCTTTCATGAAGGCCTGAAAGTGATCCGAATCGATATGCTGCTGCAGCAGTTCCGGGGATGCCCAGTTTTCGTATACGACGAAAAGCGCTTCAGCGGTGTTGTCCTGATGCAGGTTATAGTTGATGCAGCCTTCATCCTGGGCGTTTGTTGTTTCGGCCAGTTTAACCAGTTCCGATTTCACCAGATCCAGTTGGTCTGCTTTTGCTTTGATCGTTGCAACGATAGTCAGTGCCATTTCTCTATCTCCATTAATTTTAGGGTCTAAGGTCTGAAGGTCTAAGGTCTGAAGGTCGCTGTTCCGGACGAGGTTCTCTGACCTTCGACTTTCCGACCTTTTGACGGCGGCAAAGCCGCTATACAAATCGCAGGATTTTTTCGGCATCCATGCGCGGGGTGGGGTTCGGGGTTTCATCCGGGCGGCCGTAAACGATCAGAGCCGATACGGTTTCGCCTTCCGGTAAGTTCAGGAGTTTAGGAAGGGTCTCCTTGTCGATCACGCCGAAGATGGTGGTGCCGACGCCTTTGGCATGCGCGGCCAGGCAGAAGGTCTGACAGGCGATCCCGGCATCGAACGATTCCCACGCTTCCGGATTGGCAAACTCCATATCAAATTTTTTCGGGTCGAGCCTTCCGCTCTTGCCCTGCACATGGCTCAGCACGCAGACACCCGTCGCGTTTTCAAGAGTTTTCATGTTGTACGAAAATCCCTTAACACCTTCGTCGGCGATTTTCTTAATCATGTCCGGGCTGTCGACCAATGTGTAGCGCGCAATCTGCGTGTTCGCCCACGACGGGGCCCAGCGGGCAATGTCGACGATTCCCTTCATCGTTTCGCGGTCAACCGCTCCGTCCTTGAATTTACGAACGCTTCGGCGCGTTTTGATCATTTCAATCGCTTTC
This sequence comes from Pontiellaceae bacterium B1224, assembly GCA_029432815.1. Taxonomy (GTDB): domain Bacteria; phylum Verrucomicrobiota; class Kiritimatiellia; order Kiritimatiellales; family Pontiellaceae; genus Pontiella. Next base: position 21,434 of record JAROBA010000039.1, read on the forward strand.
ATACTAACTCCTGTTTGTTGTTAAATTCTGTACCGCGAATAGACGCAAATGTACGCCAATTATTTCAGTGCAAACCGGCACCTAATTAGAAAGGGATCTTCATTCGTGTTTATTTGTGTTCATTAGCGGTTTCTTTTAATTATTTAGCTCTAATACCAAAATAGACCGGTCGTCTAGTTGTGGGTAAAAAAAATTACACGTCTACGGCTTCATGTTTTCAATCCGGGTTTTAATGTGTTCAACGGTTTTGCGCACCGGTTCCGAACTTCGGAAAATAACAGCACGCTGCGCGGCGCCGGCCCAGTGATCCTGAATCATCGCGGCTTCGGCAGCCGTATCCAAATCCGCCGGCAGTTGTCCGGCCGCGACAGCGTCATCGAGCACTTCCTGATAGATACTGATCCAATCCTGGAATCCCTTCACCAGCTCTTCGCGCATCCCCTCGCTGATCTCCGACACCTCGTTGCCCAGTTTGATCGCGAGGCACGGGAACTTACCGGGGTTACTGTCCATAAACGTAATGCTGCCTTCCAGGTATTGGAACAGTCGCTTCAACGCATCGAGTTCTCTTTCGCGGTCCAGCATGAACGAGCGTTTATGCACACTCGCCTGCTCCATGTAGTGCCTCATCATTTCAATGCCAAACTGCTCCTTCGACTCGAAATAGTGATAGAACGATCCCTTCGGCACCTTCACAGCATCCAGCAGCTGCTTAAGCCCCACAGAGCAGAAACTCTTCTCCTGCATCAGCTCTTCCGCCGCTTCCAGTATGCGTTCTTTAGTCGTTTGTTCCTTCATGATGACGCGCATATTAGACCGGTCGTCTAGTTGTGCAAGCTAAAACTTCTACGTTCTCCCCTATCCAATCTCCCCATTCATCTAAACATCTCCCCATTCCAACCTTTGGAGATCAAACGAATGATTGACGATATTTCCAATGATTGGAGGGATGCCGTCCCCGGCGTCCGCCGCACGAATGCAGAAAGTGTCAGTGCAGAAAGTGTCAGTCCTATTTTTTCGTTATTTTCAATCTGGAGGGTCATGGGCTCCATGACTATCCGGAGGAATAGTGCTTTCCGAACGGGCGGTCGCTGAGGCCATCGCCCCCCCACCTTCCAATTATTAAAAGATTCCTTGTTATAGGGCGCAAACGGGTGAGCCTGCGAAACGTTGGCTTGCAAGTTTTCAGCCTCGCTACGCGTCGAGCCGATCGGCGGAAAGGTCTCATTCTTCAACCGTTTCCGCCCTACAAGTTCCGAGCAACTTTTCCAAACCTTGGAAACCAATCGCTCGGCTATTGCTGTTCAAATGCCTGGGCCAGTTTGTCGGCGAGGGCGCTGATGCGGGCGGGGTGCGATTTCCCGGGAGGGAAGAGCATGTGCAGCTGGGTGGGCGGCGGTGAGTTTTTCTTAAGCAGCTGAACGAGTTTCCCTTCGCCGATATCGCGGTTGACATCCCATTGCGATTTGAGCGCAATGCCGTGGCCGGCAAGACACCAGTGACGGGTGAGGCGTCCGTCGTTGGAGATGCGGTTGCCACGCACGACCACATCAAACGACCGGCCCTCGAGCTGCAGATGCCAGACATTATCGATCTCGGAGCCGAAGCGCATCACGAGGCAGTTGTGCTTCATGAGATCATTCGGATTTTTCGGTTTCCCCTGTTTGGAAATATAGTCGGGCGAGGCCACCAGCACGCGCTGGTTCATCCCGAGGTTACGGATGCGCAACGTGCTGTCGGCGGGGCGGCCGAGGCCGAAAGCAATATCGATGCCTTCATCAATCATGTTGGTGCCGCCGTCGTTCAGAATCAGCTCAATGGAAATGTCGGGGTGCTCGGCGAGAAAGGAATTGATGACAGGTTCAACTCTGGATTGTCCCAGATCAAACGGGGCACTGACGCGAATAAAACCGGACAGGGTTTCCGCGCCGAGCACAATGCGGTTTTCCAGATCTTTGGCCTCGGAGAGAATATTGCGCGCGGACTGATCTTGGCGAATGTTTACATGACCCCCACCATTGTGGCCATTTCGCCGAGTAACGGACAGGTTGCCTTTTCGCTTGATTGCTCCGCCATCGCTGCCCGGCACAAAGATGGAGACGTAGGCCATGTGCTCAACGGCATTGCGTACGACCCGCAACGCGATGCCTTCTGGGTGACCGGGAAATGCTGGAACAAACGCTATTTAATCCAAATCAATCCCCCGGAAAACGCAGTGCCGAAAGAATAAGCCGCACGGCGAAACATTAGTTTCGCTATAGATCGTGGCCTTGTGTAAAGCAGATGGGACCCGTGCGGTACATTTTCCGGATCAAGCTTTCCGATCCATCCACAACTCAGAGTGATGCATTACTGGAGTTTTCCAGTTTGCATCGAATCAATCACAGCACTTTTCCTTACGGCAGAGTAAAAAGTTTCGCGTGTGAGCTGCGGTCAGGAAGGCGGCGCCCACCAGGTTTACCAGCGTGGCGGGGTTTAGAAGACTTCCCGCTTCTTCTTGAGCACAGAGAGCACAGTGTGCTCCGCTAACAGCATGGAAAAAGGACTCATAAACGGCAACGGAAACCAGACAGCCAAGTCCGGTAAGCCCCAGTCCCATCACCATTTTGCTCTTATGCTTTCTGCATCCAACAAAAAGCGAAAAAGCGGCCATCGGGACGACGAGCGCTAACATCCATAAATGAAAATCCTTGTGCACCCAGAACGTACTCGCAAGCACGGGTAGCACGGCAATTAGAACAGGGGTAACCATACAGTGAATGCCACAGATCACAGACATGCCGATTGCGCATGAATCCAACCACCCGTGAGAAGGGGAATGTACTTTGGTCTGTGTTGTCATATTTTCTCCTAAAACGAACGGGCTGGTAACTCATTTAAGCCGCAATTCATGTCACAAATGTTTACGATCCGTAGCTTGACTCAACCACCGGAATCAATGGGCGCACAGTATATCGATGCAAAGCTGTCATGCAATTCATGTAATACTGTAATTGTTCTATATAATGAACTGGTGCGAATGCGGTATTCGCAACCTAATTTGAAGTGGATTGACCGTCAATAAACCGGAAAAATTTTAACCGCAGTAAAATCAGTTTTTTCCGGCGCAGGTAACGAGATAATCAATAAATGGTTGTGCAGAGGGATGCGTGACGGCGGGACTGATGTAGCTGGTGACGGTGGTGTTCGGCAATTTCGGCAACTCTTCGATAACCGGCATGTCTTCCCGGATGGCGGTCACGGGTAGAACTGTTACGCCGAGACCCGCTCGTATGGCATTCTGTACGGCCTCAAACGAGTTGGCTTCAATGGACATTCTCCAGGCCCTGGAAATCCGGGTGAGCGAATCGAGCGCAAGTTTGCGGTAGAGGCAGCCGGCCGGCATCATCACCAATTTCATGGGCACCGTGGGATCCTCGGGCGAATCGCAAGCTCCCGTCCAGACGAGCGGCTCATTCCAGAGCACCGTCCCGTTGTCGCCTTCGGGTCCGGCGATGACCAGGTCCAGTTCTTTGCGCTCCATCATATCGAGCAAGGGCGGGCCGAGCCCGAGCACCAGACTCAGGTCGCAGTTGGGGTTCTGTTCGTTGAAGCCGGAGATCACCGACTGCAGATGCTGCGGGGCCAGATATTCCGCAAACCCGACCCGCAGCTGCTCTTTTTGCTCCCACGGACTGACCGCAAAGGCGGCCTCGTCGGCCAGTTCGAGCATACGGCGGGCATAGCTCAAAAACGTTTCACCGGCCTGGGTCAGCTGAACAGAACGGCTGGTGCGTTTCAGCAGCTTGGCGTTCAGCTGATCTTCCAGCTTGGCGATCTGAACACTTACAGCCGACTGCGTACGATGCACCCGCTTGGCCGCAGCAGAAAAGCCGCCCTCCTCCACCACCGCGATCAAAGATCGTAAGGTGTTCAGGTCGGTTTCCAGTTTCAATTTATCGTTTTTCATAGAACCGCTAATGGACGCTAATGTGCGCGAACAGGCAAGCAGTTATAAAGCCTCAAAATCCAAACGCCAGCCCGGATTCGCGTCTATTTATGTTCATTCGCGGTTTTCATTTAGAACTTTATACAGGGTGTAAATCAGGCTTCCAAGGGTTGGAAAAGGACGGTTTTACTGGGGCATTTCGATCTATCGTTTTTATGAATAGATCCCATGAAAACAGGGAATTTCCCAAATTCCGGATCCAGCCCTACATTGGAACCCATCGAAACGAAAGCAATTTAACCAACAGGAGAATTCACATGAAAGCAATGGTACTTAACAGTTATGGCGCAGATTCAGTTTTTGAAGAGACAGAAGTGGCAAAACCCGAAGCCAAAGCCGGAGAGGTGCTCGTAAAGATTGCGGCATCGAGCGTAAACACCGTCGACACCATGATTCGAAATATGGGCGAGGAGCTGCCGCTGTCGCCTGCAACACCGGCGCTGCTCGGTATGGACTTTGCCGGAACCGTTGAAGCGGTCGGCGAAGGAGTTGAAGGTTATGCGATTGGCGACGAAGTCTACGGCTGCGCCGGCGGACTGAAACCGCTACTCGATGAAACCCACTATTCCCTCGAAGAAGTCGACCGCGCCTACGCCCGCCTCGAAAGCGGACAGGCCATCGGTAAAGTTGTTGTAGAAAACTAAATGTAGCCCACAGATTGACGCAGATCCGGAAGCGCTTGAATAAATAAAATGTATCTGCGTCGATCTGTGTAATCTGCGGGCCCAACAAAACAGGAGTGGGATATGAAGAAGACGATTCTAATCACAGGTTCAACCGACGGCATTGGGCTGGAAACCGCGCGTGCGCTGGTTTCGATGGGCCACCATATTCTGGTTCATGGACGTAGCTCCACCAAAGTGGACAACGTGGCGGCGGAGCTGGGCGTGGCTGGCTATGTCGCCGATCTCTCGAACCTCTCCGACGTGGAAGAATTGGCCAAGACCGTAGCCGATCAGTATGAAACGCTCGATGTGCTGATCAATAATGCCGGCGTATTCAATACTCCCGAACCGGTATTGGCGAACGGGCAGGATGTGCGGTTTGTGGTGAACACGATTGCGCCGTACCTTTTGACGCAGCGACTGCTTCCAATGCTTGGAACATCCGGGCGCGTGGTGAACCTTTCTTCGGCGGCGCAGTCGCCGGTGGATCTGGACGCGCTGGCCGGGAAACGAAGACTCGGCGACATGCCGGCCTATGCACAAAGCAAGCTGGCGATTACGATGTGGTCGTTTGAGTTGGCGCAAAAGCTGAGCAAAAATGGACCGGCCATTATTGCCGTGAATCCCGGCTCACTGCTCGGCACCAAGATGGTTCGGGAAGGGTTTGGCACAGCCGGCAAGGATATTGGCATTGGTGTGGATATTCTCTGCCGCGCCGCGTTGTCGGACGAATTTGCAGATGCGTCGGGCAAATATTTCGACAACGATTCCGGTCGTTTTGCCGACCCGCAGGCGGATGCTCTCAACCTGGCAAAGTGCGAAGCGCTTGTGAAGATGATTGAGGCGATATTACTAAAGTAGAGTAAGCGTCTCGCTTGCTTCTTTCAGGAACGATTCCGTCGGGGAACAAGCGGGACGCATGTTCTACTTTCAATGGAGATCAAAAATGGACTATGAAGGAAAAATTTATCGGCCCTGGCCGGAGGCGGACAGCCTGCTGATCCAGACGACCATCGGGTGCTCGCATAATAAATGCACGTTCTGCGATATGTTCCGCGAAAAGAAATTCCGAGTGAAACCGATCGAGCAGGTGTTTGCCGATATTGAAGAGGCGCGCTTGCACTATCGTCACGTCGGGCAGATCTTCCTGATCGACGGCAACGTCATGGCGCTTAAAACCGAGAAGCTGCTGACCATCCTGAACAAGGTCACCGAGACCTTTCCGGAGTGCAACCGTATTTCGCTCTATGCCGGCTACAACGATCTACGCCGCAAGTCGGTTGAGGAACTGAAGCAATTGAAGGCCGCCGGTTTGACGATGGCCTATGTCGGGCTGGAGTCGGGCGATTTCCAAACCTTGGAACGTATCAAAAAAGGGATGACGCCCGAAGAAGCTATTGAAGGTGCGGCCAATGCCAAAGCGGCCGGCATTCAAGTGCTGGCGTCATTCATCTTCGGCATCGGCGGGCGTGACCGTTCGAAGGAACACATTGAAGCCACCGTCAAACTGCTCAATATCCTGCAGCCGGAAGAGATGGCGCCGATGGCGCTGGCGATTCAACCGGGGACCGAGCTGGAAGACGAAGTGATACGCGGCACATTTGTTCTGCCGACGAAACGGCAGGTGCTCGAAGAAGAAAGATATCTGCTCGAAAACCTGGACGACTTCGACACGTTCTATTGGGGCGACCACGGCAATAATATTGTCACCTTGAAGGGCCGGTTGCCTGCTGCCCGGAAGTTGTTCCTCAAGCAGGTCAACGATGCGATAAAGCATCACTCTTCCGCAAAAGAAGACGTCCTCGAAACCTTTGCGTGGTAAAAATGTAGCACGGTGCTCTGCGCCGTGTATGCTCCTGAACGGCAAAGCGGCCCGCAGGACCGCTTCACGTTGGAGAAAAATTTATGGACACTAAAAAAGTGCTGGTGCTTTATGCCCATCCCTCGCAACACCGCTCGGAGGTAAACCGTCCGCTGTTCAAGGCGGCGCAACAGATTGAGGGCGTAACCGCCGTTGATCTCTACGCGGAATACCCCACCTTCAATATGGATATTGAAAAAGAGCAGCGGCGTCTGATTGAGCACGATGTGATCATTTTTCAGTTTCCGCTCTACTGGTATTCCACGCCCGCCATTCTGAAGGAGTGGCAGGACCTTGTGCTCGAATACGGCTTTGCCTATGGCAGCGAAGGCACCGCGCTGAAGGATAAACTTTTTCTCTGTGCGCTTACGGCGGGCGGGAAGGAAGAGGCCTATCAAACCGACGGCTATCTGCATTTCACGATTAAGGAACTCCTGCACCCGATTACACAGATGGCGCGTCTGACCGGCATGCACGATCTGCCCCCTTTTGTGCTGTTCGGGTCGCGGACGGCGGCCGAGGAAAACAGGATCGGGTTGCATATTGCACAGTGGCAGAAACTGCTGCGCGCTCTCACGGTAAATAAAATTGATCCGGCCGCGGCTCAGGATGCGGAACAGCTTAATCCGTTTGTGGAAGGAGTCGTATTGTGACCGCCATTTTTATTCAGGCCTTCATCTATCTCGTCGCCGCCGTCATTGCCGTGCCGATCGCCAAACGGTTGGGACTGGGTTCGGTGCTGGGCTATCTCATCGCCGGCGTGGTAATCGGCCCGGTGACCCATCTGGTGGGAAAAGAAACCGTCACCATTCAACACTTCGCCGAATTCGGCGTGGTGATGATGCTGTTTCTCGTCGGTTTGGAGCTCGACCCGAAAAAGCTATGGACCATGCGGAACCGGCTGATGGGGCTCGGCGGCCTGCAGGTGGTCGGTACCGCAGTCATTATTATGGGCATCGCTCTGCTGTTCGGTCAGCCCTGGTCCATTGCACTAACGATCGGCTTAATCTTTTCGCTCTCCTCCACCGCCATCGTGTTGCAGACCTTCAGCGAAAAAGGACTCAATAAAACCGACGGCGCGGAAAACGCATTTTCCATTCTGCTGTTTCAGGATATTGCAGTCATTCCAATGCTGGCTCTGATTCCCTTGCTTGCCCTGCCCGATCTGGTCGCGCATGCAGACGTGCTGCATGCCACAGCCGAACACCACGAAGAGCTGAGTCTGGTGGCGGGGCTGCCCAACTGGGCCTACGGACTGGTGATTATCGGATCGATAGCTGCCGTCGTTGCCGGCGGGCATTTTCTGAGCCGCCCGCTCTTCCGTTATATTGCCAACACCGGCCTGCGCGAAATCTTCACCGCCACCGCCCTGCTGCTCGTCATCGGCATTGCCGCGCTGATGAGCCTCGTCGGACTTTCTCCAGCCCTTGGAACTTTTCTGGCAGGCGTGGTGCTGGCCAATAGCGAATTCCGGCATGAACTCGAATCCACCATCGATCCCTTCAAAGGCCTTCTGCTCGGTCTGTTTTTCATTACGGTCGGGGCTGGAATCGACTTTTCCATACTCTGGAATGAAATCGGTTTAATCTGTGCGCTGACTGCTGGAGTGATGGCCTTAAAAGCCGGCGTGCTGTATGTGCTCGCCCGAACCTTTCGGATTAAAGGCAGCGATCGGTGGCTGGTGACCCTGGGCCTCGCACAAGCCGGTGAATTCGGTTTTGTGCTGCTCGGTTTCACGGTTCAGAACAATGTGCTTCCCCCCGAACTCGCGCCGGTGCTTTCACTCGTCGTGGCACTTTCGATGTTCCTCACCCCGGGACTCTTCATTCTGTTTGAAAAAGTGATCCGCCCGCGCTTCGAACAAAAGTCCAATGAGCGAGGCGCCGATACCGTGGATGAACCCGGCACCGTCATTATTGCGGGCATGGGACGCATGGGACAGGTCATCAATCGGTTGCTGGTGACCAACGGAATCAAAACCGTGGTGCTCGACTATGAAACCTATCAGGTCGATCTCATGCGTAAGATCGGCACCAAAGCGTACTACGGCGATGCGACCCAACCCGGTTTGCTACATACCGCCGGCATCGAAAACGCCGCCGCCATTGTGGTCGCCATCGATCATCAGGAAAGCTGTGTCGAGCTGGTCAAACACGTTCGCCATACCTACCCGAAAATAAAAATCATCGCCCGTGCTTTCGACCGCGGACAAGTCTATCTCCTGCGTCAGGCCGGCGCCGACATCATTGAATCCGAAACCTATCACACGGCCCTCGAAATGGGCGTCCAGACCCTCAGCGCCATCGGGCACCACCCCTTCTATGCCGAGCAGCAAAAAACCGCCTACAAAAATATCGAGGCCCAGCAATCGGACCTGCTCTACGAAGCCTGGGCCGACGACGAATCCGGCGAACGATTCGATCAGAAATTCCGACAGCTGTTTATTGAGCTGGAAAAAAAGATCGGCGAAGTGATGGGCAAAGACAAGCGCGGCATCCACTCGCTCGCCGAACGCGAATGGACCCCGCCGCCCAAAGGCTATACCGACGATCTGGAATCATAATGTCGGATTGTTCCAATGATTGGAAAAACGTGCACCCTAAAGTTCCAGAGCTTGGAAGATTCGCAGAACAGCTGAACGTTTCATCTTGAACCCTTCTGCTCGCACAGGCACTTTTTGCAGTTGTATAATGAAAAGGATTCCGATGACTAAATGGTTCTCCAGAAAATTTCGAGTGATTGCGTTGATTCTCATAGTCTGTGGGAGTTCGGCCCTATCGGCATTCGCAGCAGAGGCGACCTATAAAATTCTGGAAACCGCGGATCATGATCCATCCCTTTTTACGCAGGGTTTCGTGGTCGATGGCGACGAGCTGATTGAAAGTGCGGGGCTTTATGGACGCTCCCGAATTTTGCGCTACAAGATCGAAACGGGCGAATTAATTCAAAGCAAGGCCCTCCCCGCTTCTGTTTTTGCCGAAGGCCTCCATCAATTAAACGATTCAGTCTACCTGCTGACCTGGCAGGAAGGTTTGGCTTATCGACTGGATTCGGAAGACTTCAGTATTCAACAGCGTTATGTGCTCGAAACCGAAGGCTGGGGGTTGACGCATGATGGTAAGCAATTCATTCAGAGCGATGGTTCCAATGTGCTGTTCTTTCGCAACAGTTCGACCTTTAAGGAGGAAAAACAACTTCCCGTTTACAATGGGATGCGTCGACAAAACAATCTGAACGAGTTGGAATACGCCCGCGGACTGATCTGGGCGAATGTTTATATGACCCCCACCATTGTGGCCATTTCGCCGGATGACGGACACGTTACCTTTTCACTCGATTGCTCTGCCATCGCCGCCCAGCACAAAGACGGAGACGTCGGCCATGTCCTCAACGGAATCGCATACGATCCGCAGCGCGACGCCTTCTGGGTGACCGGAAAATGCTGGGACAAACGCTACCTGATTGAAATCAATCCCCCGGAAACCGCCACTCCGAAAGACTAAGTTTTCACCCTCTATTCCGCATAGAAAAACGTGTAGATCCGGGATAAACCTGCGACACATAGTTCCGCTTGCCCCACCGAATAGAAACAACTGCCCTAAAAGCGGAATCAACCGGAACGACTCCAGAAAAACAAAGGCCGTATTTGCCTTTGATAGCGTAAGGCTGTAACGTTTCGGTGAATTCAAATCAGGGAAAGGGAAATCAAATGGAAGAACAAAACGTAAACATACCGAACTACTTATGGCAGTCTATTGTCGTAACCATCCTCTGTTGCTGGCCGGTCGGAATACCCGCGATCATTTTTGCAGCCAAGGTCAATGGCCTGGTTGCTCAGGGAAAAATCCAGGAAGCACAGGAAGCATCGGCTAAAGCCAAAATGTGGTGCTGGATCTGTTTCGCTCTGGGCCTTGTCGCAGGTATTATTGGTGGAGTAGTTCAGTTTGCAGCCATCGGCGCTGCCGCTGCCAGTGGTTATTAATCACGCATGTCGGATATATGGAAGAGATGCACGGTCGTCGCCCTCATCGGGGTGGCGGCTTTTCTTTTGTGGTGGATGCACCCCGAGGAAAACAAGGTCATTCCCCAATGTCTGGTGTTGAAGCACACCGGTTTTTATTGCTCCGGATGCGGCTCACTCCGTGCCATCCATTTCCTGCTGCAGGGAGAATTTTCCAATGCCTGGACCATGAATCCGCTCACGGTCCTGCTGCTGCCCGGCCTTTTCATACTCGCGGGTGCAGAGCTCATTTTCAATCGGCACGATATTTCCACTCGTATCCGCCCCGCCTACCTTTGGGCCCTCATCGTCATCTTTATTCTCTTCGGGATTCTGCGTAACCTGCCCGTCTATCCTTTCACCCTCCTCGCACCGCATTAATTTCAGAAATTTCAAAGCTCGCCGGCCTGTCCGAACTACCTGCTTTTTAAAGCAGATCCATCTGGTTCAACTCGGCGACCGGGCGGAAGGATTGGCGGTGTGCGGGAATGGCGCCGTGCTTTTGCAGGACTTCCAGATGTTTTTTAGTGCCGTAGCCTTTGTGCTGGGCGAAGCCGTACAGGGGGAACTCGGCATCCAGCGCGACCATCATGCGATCGCGCGTAACTTTAGCGATGATGCTGGCGGCGGAGATAGAGATGGACAGCGCATCGCCTTTCACGATGGCTTTGTGTTCACAGGGAAGTCCTTTCACCGGCAAGCCATCAACCAGAGCATAGTCGGTCCTCACCTGCGCCGCTGCAAGGCCCATGGCTTTGTGGGTGGCTTTAAGAATATTGATTTCGTCGATCTCGGCCGGCTCAACAATTCCCACCCCGATCTGAACGGAGTCCGAATCTTTCAGGGTTTGGAAAAAGTGCTCGCGCCATTTTTCGCTCATCGCTTTGGAGTCGGTTAGTTTTCCATAGGTTGGAACGAGTTCTTTTTTAATATAGCCGGGCTCAAAGATGACGGCCCCGGCAACCACGGGTCCTGCCAGCGGGCCTCGCCCGGCTTCATCGATTCCGGCCACACGTAAAAAGCCCGACGCCCAGGCTTCTTTTTCATAAAGCAGGACATCGGGATGGTCGCTCATATTTCGCTCCGGGTCAAAAGTCAGAACGTCAAAAGTCGAAGGTCATTGCGAAAACGACCTTCGACCTTAAGACCTTCGACCGCGAGACTGCGGCGAAGCCGCTTCTTAGACGCGGCGTTCTTTAATGCGGGCTTTCTTACCGGCAAGATCACGCAGGTAGTAGAGTTTCGCACGGCGAACTTTACCATGGCGCTCAATCTCGATCTTATCGATATTCGGGCTGTTCAGCGGAAAAATACGCTCAACACCTTCGCCGTAGGAAACACGACGGACGGTAATGGATTCCATTACGCCGCCGCCTTTGCGGGCAATTACGGTTCCGGCATAAACCTGAACACGTTCCTTGCCGCCTTCCTTAATCTTGTAATGAACGCGAATAGTATCGCCGATTACGAATTTCGGATGACGATCCTGTGTAGCCTGTTCCTGGCTGATTTTTTCTACAGTATTCATAAAAGTATCTCACTTCTGGATTTATTCAAAGAGCGCTAGATAATAGCGAACCGCGTTTCGCGGTCAAGTGTTGTTTTCGTCAATTTCACCCGAATCCGACAATAAATCGCTCCGCCGCTCTTTTGTACGTTTCAGCGCCTGCTCATGGCGCCATGCTGCAATTTTTCCGTGATCTCCTGAAAACAGGATTTCCGGCACGTTCATTCCCCTAAATTCCGGTGGGCGCGTATATTGAGGAAATTCAAGCAAACCGGATGAAAAGGATTCATCCTCAGTTGCCACCTCACCGCCGCCCAGCACACCGGGCCGCAGCCGGACCACCGCATCAATTACAACGCTGGCCGACAAAACCCCGTTGGTCAGCACATAGTCGCCAATCGAGATCTCCTCGTCTATCAGCGCTTCGCGCACACGCTCGTCGATGCCCTCGTAGTGACCGCAGACAAAAACCAGGTGGTTCCAATCATTGGAAAGTCGCTGGGCATCGGCCTGTTTAAAAGTTTTTCCTGACGGAGTCATCAGGATCACCCGGCTTACCGGAGTCCGGACCGATTCAATGGCCGCAAACAACGGTTCGCACTTCATTACCATCCCCGGTCCGCCGCCGAACGGACGGTCATCGGTTGTATTGTGCTTATCGGTGGTGAAGTCGCGCGGATTGACCACGTTGAATTCCACGAGCCCTGCATTCGAGGCGCGTTTCATCATACTCTCCTCCAGAAAGCCGGTCAGCATTCCTGGAAAAAGCGTAATCACATCAACTTTAAGCACGTCACTCATGGTTTTTTTTACAGAAGAACGCAAAGTTCGCCAAGCGTACGACCATTCCTGCCCTTCGCGAACTTTGCGGCCTTCTGTTTAAATGATGGTTCCAATAAAAAAGAGCGGCAGAACCGCTCTTTTCGTTGTTTCCAGAGCTTGGAAACGCTTAGTCGACCACTTCGAGCATGGCTTTTCGGCCCTGCTTGGCGGCCATGGAATTCATGATGGTTCGCATGGCTCCCACCGTTTTGCCGCTCTTGCCAATAATCTTACCGACGTCCTTGGCGTTGCAACGCAGTTCGAAAATGATGGTCTTTTCGCCGTCGACCTCGGTGATCTGCACCTCGTTAGGTGCATCCACCAGAGATTTAGCAATAGATTCAAGAATCTTCTTCATTGCTTAGGCTTTTTCTTCAGTCGCTTCTTCCGCAACTTCTTCTGCGGCCTCTTCAGCCTCTACTGCTGCAACCGGAACTTCTTCTTCAGTTACTTCACCACTAACGGCCTGTTCAACCGGAAGAGATGCTGCTTTTTTGATCAGGCTTTTGGCGGTGTCCGACGGCTGCGCACCGTTTTCCAGCCAATAGTTTACGCGATCGAGGTTGAGCGAGAAGTTATTACCTTCCTGCTTCGGATCGTACCAACCGAGGGTTTCAATGAAACGGCCAGTCGGAGCAAAGCGTCCGTCCTGAACAATTACACGATAGAATGCGGCGTTTCTGCTGCCCATTCTGCGTAGTCGAATTTTTACTGCCATGTTGTTTCTCTCCGTAAATTATCCCGCTATTTGGGGTAAAGGGGCTACTTTGTAGTGAACTTTTTCATGTGCCGCAACCTTTTTTCCATCTTTTTGAACTGCTTACCCATTTTACCCATTTGTTCGAATCGCTTGAGCAACTGGTTGACATCTTGAAACTTGCGGCCACAGCCTGCCGCAATGCGTAACCGGCGCGGACGATCGATCTTCTTCGGATTCTGACGTTCCCATTTGGTCATGCTCTGAATGATCGACTCGAATTTTTTCATTTCGAGTTCAGATGCTGTTGCAATGGCATCCTTTTTCTTCTGATCCATTTTCATGGCATCGCCCGGCATCATATCAAACAGGCTGCTCATGGAACCGAGCTTTTTCATCTGCTGGATCTGCGAGAGGAAGTCCTCCAGGTCCATCTGATTTTTCATCAGCTTTTCCTGCATCTTCATCGCTTCTTCCTGATCCACCACGCCCTGCGCTTTTTCCACAAAGCTGACCACATCGCCCATGCCGAGAATGCGCGAGGCCATGCGGTCCGGATAAAACGGCTCCAGGTCTTCCATCTTTTCACCGGAGCCGGTCATCAGAACCGGACAGCCGGTCACGGCATGGACCGACAGTGCCGCACCGCCGCGCGCATCGCCGTCGAGTTTGGTCAGGATCAATCCGGTCAAACCAACGGCATCGCGGAAGGTTTCGGCCACATTGACCGATTCCTGACCGATCGCCGCGTCCAGCACCAGCACCCGGTTATTCGGATTGGTCTCGGCACTGAACTCTTTCAGCTCCTGAACGAGCTCGTCATCCACCTGAAAACGCCCGCCGGTGTCATAAATCACGACATCAAACTTTTCGTCTTTGGCATATTTCGCGGCGCGCTTTCCAAGCATTGGAACCGATTCGCCGGGTTCGGGACCGATCACATCGCACCCCACCTGCCCCGCCAGAATCATCAGCTGCTCCACGGCGGCCGGACGACGAATATCGCAGGCGACCAGCAGAACGCGTCGACCGGATTTTTTCCAGCGCATCGCCAGCTTGCCGGAGGTGGTGGTTTTACCGGAACCATGCAGCCCCATCATCATGACGGAGGCCGGGTGCCCGGTCAGTTCAAATTCCCGATGCGCGCCGCCGAGCAGTTCTTCCAGCTCGTCCTGCACCTTTTTAACAACGAGCTGTCCGGGCGTAATGCTGCCCATCACCTCATCGCCCATGCAGGATTCCTGCACTTTTTTCACGAAGTCGCGCGCGACCTTAAAGTTTACATCGGCCTCCAGCAGGGCCATACGCACTTCGCGCATGGAATCCTTGACGTTTTTTTCGGTCAGCCGGCCGTAGCCACGCAGGTTCTTGAATGTTTTCTGTAAAGCCGTAGATAGGTTTTCAAACATAGCAGCGTTATCGGTTATCAGTTATCTGTTCATGGGAAAGTGCGGAGTTAAGCGGAAGCACACCTGATTTCAAACCTCTAATCCTGACTATTTTGAACCTATTGCTATACTCCGCTGCTCGTTAATGAAAGTATGCCTGAATATTACGGACATACACACGGGAACAGGATGACATGAACAGGAACAGCCTATTGCTATTTGGAATTTCGCTCATTTCCGGAGTTTTCTCCGCGCAGGCGCTGGAGTTCGGAGACTACAGCTATACGGTCAATTCGGATGACTCCGCGACTATAACTGACTATACGGGCTCGAACACGGTCCTGAACATTCCCTCATCCATTGACGGGCATATTGTGACCGAGATCGGAGAGACCGCCTTTTCAGATTATCCGTCCGCCCCGGAATACTTTCAGGAAATCATCCTCCCGGATACCGTTGTAAACATCGGTTACCGCGCATTTGCGGCCTGCATAGATCTTCACACCATCGCATTCAGCGCGAGCCTGACCAATATTTCCGGCGAAGCGTTCATCTACTGCAACTCCCTCACGAACCTGACGCTGGACGGCATGATTGAGACCCTCGGTTATCGAGCTTTCGCGTATTGCGAAGATCTTCAGCATCTGAGCACAGGCAACGCTCTCCGAACCATTGGAGATTCCGCCTTTTATTTCTGCCAAAATCTCGCGAGTGTGGAGCTCGGAGACGGAATGGATCTCATCGGGGATCTAGCGTTTATCGACTGTTCCTCCTTAACCAACCTTGCGCTGGGAAACAGCGTACACTCCATCGGAGAACGCGCGTTTCAACGGTGCGACAGCCTGTTGAGCGTCACGATACCCCATAGCGTCACCAACATGGGCTACGACACGTTCTATGATTGCGAGAATCTGCAGAGCGTGGTGTTCGGCGACGGCATGACCTATGTTCCCTACCGCGGTTTTTGGGGTTGCGCCAGCCTGACCAACGTCACCTTCGGAGCGTCCATCGCATCCATTGAGCCCTTCGCTTTCTCATGGTGCACCAGCCTACCGGAAGTCAGCGTTCCGGAAGGTGTTCACTCGATCACCTGGGCGTTTTCGGACTGCATCTCCCTGGAGCGGGCGAGCTTGCCGGCGTCATTCACCAATTGCCCCTTTGAATCATTTGTTTTCATGGGTTGCTCCAGCCTCACCTCCATCGTGGTCGCGGCGGGCAACCCGATCTACAAGGATATCGATGGCGTGTGGTTCAACAAAGAAGGGGATGATTTACTGATGTACCCCGAGGGACGAGCGGGAGCTTACACGATTCCGGCAGGCACCCGTTACACGTCGTCCTCATTCGGCAACTGCACAGGGCTTACCGCCGTAAATATCCCCGACACCATGCTTTACATGGGCGTTTCGCTATTTAATGGCTGCACCAATCTTTCTTCGATAACCGTCGCGGCGGACAGTCAGGTATTCCAAAGCCTGAACGGCGTCTTATATGATGACACGCTGGCGGAGCTGCTCAAATATCCGGCAGGAAAAACCGCGAAAAGCTTCAGTGTGCACGGCCACATTACGACGTTACGCCAATCCTCCTTCAGTGGAGCGGCCCATCTCGAGTCCATCCATTTGCCCGAGACGCTGGTTGAAATCGGCAGCTACACCTTTCGCGGCTGCGCGAATTTACGAAGCCTCACCATTCCGGATAGCGTCCCAAGCATTCCTTCCCACGCGTTCACCGATTGCGTCGCCTTGACCAACATCGCGCTTCCCGATGGAATCACCATCATCGAAAATTCAACCTTTGAAAACTGCGCATCGCTCACGTCGATCCAGCTATCGACCAACCTGACCTCCATTAGCAAGTCCGCCTTCCAAGGGTGCTCAGCACTGACTAAAGTCACCATCCCCGATTCCGTGGTTGAACTGGGTGATCACGCATTCAGCGACTGCGACTCGTTGGAACGCGTCTATTTCGGCACAACGGTGGACGAGATTGGATCGTACACATTCGATGACTGCGATGCCCTTGAGAATTTGTACTTTAAAGGCGAGCCCCCTTCGAGTCTCGGCCACAACGCGTTGCCAACCGGAGAAGAGGTCGCGATTTATCGGCTGCTCGATTCCGATTCATGGCCTGTGAGTCTCGACGGCATTCCCGTCTACATATGGAATCCGACCATCCGCGCCAATCAACCTCAGCCCGAGACTGCAAACTTTGTAATGACGGTCACCGGTCCGAATAATGACAGCGTCGTGATTGAACAGAGCTTCGAGCCGGGGGGCGAATGGTTCCCTTGCTTAACCAATGCGCTATCAGGAGGCACAGGCCAATTCACCGTGCCCAGCAATGCAACGAACGCTTTCTACAGAGCAACTATGCAGGACTGATGCCGCATTGAACATCAGCACCCTATCGGCCGGACTGTCTTTACCGCTGAAAATCAGCCGTCCATTTCTTTTCGCATTTAATCAGCTCATCGAAACTGAGGAGCTTTTCGGCCTTTCGTAAACTGACGACCCGGCGCTTTCGCTCCTTTTTTTCCGGCCAATGCTGATACAGTTTACTGACCTCCATGGGAAACAGTTCCAGCTCCACGCTACTGCCTTTGCGCGGAATCGTTACAGAATATGAATGCTTCATCTTAAGCGCCCCTTTCACCCCCGCTTCTTCAAACGCTTCCTGGATAGCAGACTCATATTTATCTTTGCCTTTGACGGGATTCCCTTTGGGAAAAATCCAGTAACCGTTTGTACGGCTGGTAACCAGAACCAGTTTATATTGTCCATTCTTTCGGACAAACGGAATGACGCCGTACTGTTTGGACAGCCTGCTCATTTTTCAGCCAATCCGTGAATCGCCAATTGCTTGTTTTTATACGCGGGATCTTCGGTGACTTCCCGGCCGAACCACGCGGGCGGCACAAATGCCAGCGCAGACGCCTCGTCCGGGAATTCCACCTCGCAGAGTTTAAGTCCTGCCAGTGAATCCTCAAAAATATCAATCTCAGCCATCAGTGCATTCGGCAGGGCGACTTTATAGCGGACTTTACATACCCGCCGCCCCACGGTCAGGGGCCAAAACTGCTGAAACAGATCCTCTCCGATTTCACTTTCCTGCTCTTCCCGGGTCATGCCTTGCCCGGTTTTACAGGTGAGAATATATGTCGAGCCCTTCTGTCGCAGACGAACTTCAACGGAATCGTCGGGCTCGGTGATGTATCCCTGAAGAACCGCCACCGGTTCCTCGCCCATGGAGTCAGGCAGTTCTTTCAGAATAAATTTCCGTTCAATTTCCTTCATCGCCGCTTCTTCACTATTTTGGATTCAACCTCTGCCCATAGCGTTTCATAGGATTGAACGGCGGGTTTACGGCCGGCAAAGCTGAGGGCCGGGGCTCTGTGGATTCCCATCTTCTCGATGTGCGTTGAGAACGGGATTTCTGCTTTCAGAATCTTTTTATGGTTTTTACGCAAGCGTTCCATCGTTTCCACATGCAGGGATTTTCCGCGCTGGACCATGGAAAAGAACGGGAGGATTTTATTCTTCGCATAGCCCTTATCCTTAAAGAAGTCGTAGAGTTGTTCGAGCGTCCGCTCCGACAGCGTGGTTGGAATGACCGGCACCACAATTTTATGCGCAACCTTAAATATATTCTCCGACAACAGGGAAATATTCGGAGGGCAATCGAGCAGAATCACATCATACTGATGGTTCACAGAATCCAATGCTTTGTTCAGCCGAGAACGGCTGTGTTTCATACGCGAGAGAAAAATATCAAAATCACGGAAGGTCATATTGGCCGGCAGCAGATCCAGGTCTTCAAAATCGCTGGCCCGGATGGCCTTTATGAAACGTTCCGTGTCTTTGAAAAAACGCTGTTCCTTCAACTTGGCCGATGGTTTCACTCGGAAATAAAACCCGGAAGCCCCCTGCGGATCCAGATCGCACAGGAGCGTACGATAGCCTCTTTGAGCACAGGCATACGCCAGATTCACCGACGTTGCGGTTTTTCCAACGCCTCCTTTATTACTGTAGCAGGCCACGATCTTCATTTGTCATTCTCTCCAATCATAAACAGGTTGTTAAATGCGGTCCGGGTCTCCGGACTTCCAAAGGCTGCAAGATTTGCGACAATCAGGTCGCGTTCGCGCAGTTGCTCGCTGTACAGCATGGACGTGAGCGCTCCGATACTTTCCGCAAGGCGCAACCCCTTTTTCCCGCGGATTGTATGATTGTTCATAAATTCCTCCAGCGAGACCTGCTGTACGGAACGGTCGTTAAACAAACCCAGATGTTCCTGCATCCGCTTCAGCTTTTTCAACAGGGTTTTAATCTGCTTCTTTGGAAACAGCGGCGCAAAAGATTCGATCAGATATCGTAGTTTTTTACACTGAATACGGAGCTCATGAATCGTTTCATCCGGCGTTTCAACCGTTATGCTTTTTGCAATGCGGCAGACCTTGCGATAGCGCTTCATGATCAGGCCGCATCCATATTTCTTTGACGGCGCATTCGCAAATTCACCGCGCAGCTGCTCATTATCAGGGCCAAACCAATTTTCGAGCCCGGACATTATATTTTGATAATCCTGGCTTTTAAGCATCCGGCGGATCGCCTGATGGGCCCGGTTTCGTTCCTCCTCCAGCATTTCAAACAAGGTTTCCAGCCCCCTATGCAGACGGGGAGGAACCATGGAAAAGTAATCCGGTTTTGACAGTAAATAAACATCCCGGTCGCGAAGCAGGTTGGTCTCCTTCATGATTTCGGAGAAGGATTGTTTTAGATGAGCCGTATCTTCTTCGCTCAAGACATTTTTAAACAAACTCAGAACCGACCGGATTTTACGGAGGCTGACCCGGTAGTCGTGAAGAAATTCAGTGTCGTAATCAGCAATCACACCCTCTTCATTTTTTCGCGCCACATTCAAATACGTCGTAACCAGCAAACGTAAGCTATCAAAAACGGGGGCATCCGGTTCCAGTCTGATTTCGGGCTTAGCGGAATAACCGGACGTTTCAAGCGTCAGGATTTCGTGATATTCCGGAGCAGCTCCGCCCGTCTGCCCGTCCAGCGCCTGGATCAGCTGCTGATGATAGGCGTCATAACCACGCATGGCATGGGTTTGCAGAAAAGACAGACTCTGTTTTTCCTGCGAAATAATCAGGCCGCTCAACCTACAGCATGTTTTTTTCTCCTCATCCAGTAGCGGAAGAAATAGATTCAAAACATCCACCTCTCCCACCGGAAAAAGCAGGCGAAGCGCTGTCAGGCGCACAAGATGATCTTTCAAATCGCATTCAGGCAGTGTTTCGGCAAAACGGTTCCACGCCGAACTGAGCTCCAATACGTCCGTTTTCGCCGTCTGGACATCTGCACAGATCAGCGTTGTGCCTGCGAGGATGAGCAGTTTCCCCTGACCCGCAAGGATTCCGTCAAAGGTATCGAGTACCATACCCGACTGCGGCTCGCTCCCGCACAGCTTCAATTTACTGCCTTTTGGTAGCCTTTGATTAATTTTTCGTCCCGTCACCGCACCTGCGATCACAAACTGACGACTGTCATTTGTCATTCACTTTCCTTTGTTTCTTAAGATACTCTGCAACCAGATTTTCAAGGATCGCCTGGACACTCGTGTCATTCTGAATGGCGGCCATTTTCAGTTGTTTCAAAACTTTTTTCTCTAAACGCAACGATGTGTTTTTCCTCTCATCAGCCATACCACACCTCAACATCCTTTAATGATTTCATGACGTCATATCATCGTTTCATCACATCATTCAAATGCAGATGAATTATTTCTTCCATTCAGGTGTCGAAACGGAAACAGGACTTAATTATCCCTATTATAAACTCGCACCAGCTTTCGGTTGGGGTATTTTATCGGTTTGGAGACAAACGCGATTGCCGACCCACCAGTTAGGAATCACGAAAACGGCAAGGCATGCAGTATGACTGAAAACGAAACAAATGAACCCGTTTCAAGGCAGGTTCTGAACAGAATAATTCTGAAGTTCACCACCCCCCGGCGCGGAGCAGCCACCTGGCAGATGCTCAACACCCTGATACCCTACTTTGCCCTCTGGGCGTTGGCCATCTACTCATTTACAACCGATCTTTCAAATTGGTTTGGCATTCTGGCCATCCTGATCGCCGGTCCGTTTCTCGTGCGCATTTTCATTATCTTCCACGACTGTTGTCATTCATCTTACTTCAAATCCAAATGGGCCAACACGCTGGTCGGTTATTTTACCGGGATTCTCACGCATACACCCTATCGCGATTGGGGCCAGGCGCATATCTATCATCATGCCACAGCAGGCAATCTTGACAAACGCGGAGTCGGCGACATCTGGACGCTGACAGTTGAAGAATACATTACGGCTCCAAGAGCCAAGCGAATCACCTACCGCATTTTCCGCCATCCGCTGTTCATGTTCGGGGTAGGCCCCTCCTATGTCTTTCTCGTTTTCCACCGCTTCTCACAGAAAGGGATTCAACACAAAGGGCGCCTCAGCGTTTACATTACCAATCTGGCCCTGCTGCTTCTTCTCCTGCTGGGCGGTGCAACCATCGGCTATAAAACCTATCTGGCCATTCAGCTGCCCATTGTTATAATTGCCGCTACTCTCGGCGTCTGGCTGTTCTACGTGCAGCATCAATACGAAGAGGTCTACTGGGAGCGCAACGATGTCCGCGATTCCCTCAAAGCCGCACTTGAAGGCAGCTCCTACTACAAATTGCCGAAAATTGCCCAGTGGTTCAGCGGCAATATCGGCCTCCACCATATTCACCACCTCAACCCCTCCATCCCGAACTACAACCTGCAACCCTGCCACGACGAAATTCAGAAACTGCAGCACATTGAACCGATGGGTGTCCGCAAAAGCTTAAAATCGCTCTTTATCCACCTATGGGACGAAGACAACAAAAAACTCATCAGCTTCAAAGCGATGCGCCGCATCCGTTCCGCCCGACGGAAGAATAACGGGGAAGGCTAAATCCAAGAACACGAAGAATACTGCTTCCGAATACGCTTCGTGAACTTCGTGCTTTTGTGTTTTACTCCCGATCTCGAAAGGAACTCACGACATGACCAATAACGATACCCTGCGCCGTCTGCGCTATGCCTTTAACATCAACGATGCCCAAATGGCTGAAATCATCAACCTCACGGGGCGGGTCACCAAGGATGAAGAAGTCACAAGCTGGCTGAAACGCGAAGACGAAGCGGGTTATGCTGATCTCAAGGATTCCGATCTCTGTTGTTTTCTCGACGGATTGATCATTCAAAAACGCGGACCTCACCCCTCTGGCAGTGTTCCGAGACCACTTGAATTTCTTTCCAGCAATGAAGTCCTGAAAAAACTGCGCATTGCTCTGGAGCTTAAAGAAGAGGACGTGCTGGCCGTATTCAAAAAAGCCGATTTTAACGTCACCAAAGCCGAGCTTGGTTCCTTTTTCCGCAAAGAAGGCCACCGCAACTATCGCAAAGTTCCCGAACAGGTCCTTCGAAAATTTATCCACGGGCTGGGCGTTTAGGAAGAGGTCACGGATCCCCCGTCCCCGCCTGATAGATGCCCTTTACCGGAGCGTCCCCCCAGCCCCCTCGTACGACCCAAGCTTTCATCGCATATATACCGATCCATACTAAAAGACGGCAAAGCGGGTGGTAGCCGCTTCGCTGCCCCAGGAGCGACGAGATGAGAGTAGCTAAATCATAAAGCGCCGGCGGATGAAGAGCAGTCCGCCACCAATCGCCGTAATCAATCCCAGCGTAGCCGGTTCAGGAACCGCAGCAATCGTAATGGCACTGATGCCTATATTCCCGTATGCTGTGTCCGATATAGCAGGCGCAGAAAAAACGATATCCATAGAATCGCCCAGGTTGTCGATACTGAAACCGACGGCGTAAACCGTGTGATCATTACTGTTACCATGAGTTGCAGTCTGCGAGCTGACACCGAGCGTAGCAGTCAACTCCTGAGTTGCCTTATACGAGCTGGCATAAAGCATCATTGAATAGTCGCCGACGGCCAAACCATCTACTGAAAAAGACAGGTATTGATCGGTATTAGTCAGCGGCTTAGCCTCCCAGTCACCTGATGCGCCCGTTGCTGAAGCCAACGGGTTTCCATCCGTCCAACCGAACTGATGTGCACTGCCAGCCCACGAATCATGCGTGCCGGATACGGTCACCGCTGAAATAAAATCCACGCCCGATTTCTCATCACGATTCGCGACACTGCCATCCCGACCCAGCATGACCCAGTCGGTCGCTCCTTCGGTCGTCAGGTTTACATCAACGGCCCCTGTGCTTTCTAATGATACGGAAGTAATGTCCGCATAGGACATCGAGGCAAGTACCGCGCATGCCACCACTGTTATTCCTTTTTTCATTGCTGTCTCCTTTGTTTAGAAAGGCTCTCCGGTTCATGCCGAAGAGCCGTTAAATTTTAATCCTGAATATAAGCCCTATAGAATCCGCTATCACCCAGCAGCGCATTCGTGACGATAATTTTCGAATCGGTTCCGGCAACGTCCATGACCACATTAGTCCAGGGACCGTTTACGAGATTTCCGGTTGCCTCAACACTGTAAAGGGCTCCGTAGCTGGTCTCGAATCTCAGTACAATCTCTGTTCCGTCCGAAACGATTTCAAAAGAAACATCACCCACTTCAGGATTGGGGTTCGTGTAATTCAACGGAACGATTGCAAACCCGCTGCAACCCGTGTATGCGGCAACTTTGTTCCAGCCAATGGTGAGCGTATCGGCAACGGTTTCATCAGTCGTAAAACTGAACTTCGCCATAAAGTTCGTTGCATCGGAGGTAAAGACGTCGTTCGTGGCGGTTGTGATCTCTATACCATCGAACGAAAAAATTGCCTGCTGATCGTCGGCATCGCCTTTTCCCCAGACATACAAGCTGTATTCCGTACTTGCCTCCAGCTGACTGCTCAATCCGCCGATCGTAATATCCGAGTACCCTTTATGATAGATATATTCTTTCATGAGGGCCGCGCCCGCCCCGGTGTAGGTCGCACCCGGGATATGGCTTCCTGCATAATTACTCAGATCAACGCTTATGCCGCCGTGCAGCATATTCTGAGCACCTTCGACGTTGGAGACGGCTCCATCACCAATATATTCCATGACCCCTGCAGCAACAAAATCGGCTACTGTTGCTGGAACATTTCCTCCGTCTGATGACTTGCCGAAATCCCAAAGAATGGGGCCTGCAGCAGGGAGCTCATATAAAACGCTGATCGGCAGAATAATTTCAGTGACTTCTGCATCACCCGTCACATTCCAGGCAATCGTCACAAACCCCGTTGCCGATTCACCATCCTGCAAACCGGTAACGGCATTATCGAATGCAAACTCCAGAACCGTATTGGATGGACTCGGATCCACCAGCGTCAGCGGTGTGGTGTTGAGCAAAGTAAACGCTCCGGGATGGGATTCATCTGAAATAGAGACCGCGACTTCAACGTTCGTATCAGCAAGGTATGAGACCGAGACACTTCCTGTAATCATCGTCTCCGGCGAATATAAATTGAGCGAAATTTCATCTGAATCAACGAATACATCCGCCTGAGGAATATATAAATCCACCACCTCGGATGAGGATAGTGCATGATCATAAAACTGAATGTTGTCATACAGAAAGTCTGCCTGACGGCCTAAAGGATTCTCGCGCGCATCAAAAATAAGCACTTGGCCAATCGCCTCCAGCATAACAGCCCCTGTTGCAGATGCTTCTTCAACTCCATCGACATAAAGCGTCAGAGTTGACGTAGCGCTGTCATACGTATACGTCAACAAATGCCACAACTGATCTAGTAGATTAATTGAGGGATTCGTGTCCTGAACAGTTACGGTGGTGTTAGGGCGGTAGAAACTAACCATGGTGCCATCCGTCCCATATTGAGACCGCATGGTCCAGCCCACACTATTCGCTTCACCCGAATTCACAACTTCATCCTGATAGCCCTTGCCGGCTAACTCATCCCACTTATTCCAACTACCGGTTGGACTCTTCACCCACATCGAATAGGAAAAAGAAGATGGCGCATCAAATGTGTCTACATAGCCCGTATGGTTCGTGGCACTGTTGGTAACCCACATGTATCCTGCGGCCCCCGACAGATCCAGCGCATACCCGCTTCCGGTCGGTGTATCCACCGTAAACACAGGTGTCCCAGAGGTTACGCCGGAATGGTCAACGCCACTGGAACCGCTATTGGTTAGTGACAAATCATCAAAGTTCCACTCCACCACTAACGCCGCCTGCGAAACACCGCTCATTGCGATGCCGATCAAGGTGGCCATCATTATTCTGTTCGTTCTTCTCATCGTTGCTCCTTTTCTTTCCTGTGCACCATGCATCAAACTGGTTTTCGGCAAACGGTTCAGTAGGTCCTGTCTCCCTTGGTAATTACGAACCACACCCATCGAGTTAGACTGGTTTTATCACGTTGCCGTATATGGACAACTGACTTGAAACTTAAGCATTTAAGAAAACCCCAGGCGGCTTCGCAGCAATATCGAAAAGCAGAATATGGTTTGGAACGCATAGCAACGAAGTTGCGCCGAATGAAGCAACTATTTGCTTCGAAATTTCGACATTCCTTACTCGTCATTCAATATTAAAAAAGGCCCCCTACGTATCGAAGGAGGCCTTAACGGGAGTTAGATGTAACGAGTGACCTACAAAATCTGAACTCGGGCTGTACTACGGATATCATCCGATGCCGCTCCGACCTGAATTTCGAACGGCCCTGACGGAACCACATACCGGTCCGCATCCACATCCCAATAGCGCAACGCGCTGGCTGGCAGGTCGAGTTCAACGATTTCAGATGCTCCCTTTTTGAGGAAGATTCGTTTGAAGCCAGCCAGACTTTTCTTCGCGTGCGGCACCGGAGAATTCAGATGCCGAACGTAGAGCTGCACCACCTCTTCTCCATCAAATGAACCACTGTTTTCAACTCGAACACGCACTTTAATTTGGCCGTCTTTCCCCATTTTTTTCGCGGAGGTTTCGACGTCGCCATAGTTGAATTGCGTATAGCTCAAGCCGTATCCAAAGGCATAAAGCGGCTTGCCGATAAAATAGCGATAGGTTCGGTTTTCCATGGAATAATCCGTAAACTCGGGCATGCCTTCCGTTGAACGGTAAAACGTAATCGGCAAACGCCCGGCCGGGTTATAATTCCCGAACAGCACATCGGCCACAGCGGTTCCGCCATTCTGACCGGGATACCACGCCTGAACGATCGCCGCCATTTTCTCCTGCGCGGTCGGGATGGAGATGGAACTCCCGCTCATGTTTACAAACACCACCGGACGCCCCGTTTCCGCCAAGGCGTTCAACAGATCAATCTGTTGTTGCGGAAGCGAAATGAGTTTGCGGTCGCCTTTATCGAACCCTTGATAGGAGGTCCTCATTTCCTCGCCTTCAAGACGCGCACTCAGGCCACCGACAAACAGAACCAGATCCGCGTTTTTCGCGAGTGCAAGGGCTTCAGCGCCCTGCTCATCCATTACGCTGTAGGTTTCGTCCTGCTTCAGGCCTAAGGGGCACCCTTCTGCATAGGTAATCTCTACATCAGATCCAAGTTCGTTTTGAATGCCTTTTAATGCCGTGATGGGGTTCGAAGGCTTCCCGGCATAATTCCCGAGCAGAGGTGTCACCGAATCGGCGTTCGGTCCGATGACGGCGATCCGGTTCAGCTTCGTTTTATCCAGCGGAAGCACGCCGTTGTTCTTCAGCAGAACCATCGACTTGCGCGCCGCCTCCAAGGACAAACGGCTATTCTCAGGGGTATTATTTTCCGATGCGGGAATATTCAGGTAGTCGCACTCTTCGGGAGAATCAAACAGCCCGAGCTTAAAGCGCGCCGTTAACACCCGGCTTAACGCAACGTCCACGTCTGCTTCTGTCAGCAGACCCTGCGTCACGGCTTCCGGAATATTCTGATACACCCCACCACAGTTTAAATCATTACCTGCCTGAATGCAGATCGCCGTCGCTTCGACCGGCGTCTCAACATATTTGTGATATTTATACACGTCGCGAATACCGCCGCAATCCGAGACCACATGCCCATCAAATCCCCATTGATCGCGCAGAAGATCCTGCAGCAAAAATTTGCTGGCCGGAGCCGGATTTCCATACACAGAATTATAGGCCGACATGATATTACCGACGCGCCCCTCTTTCACCGCACGTTCAAACTGCGGCAGATAGGTTTCATAGAGATCCCGCTCGGAGGGAACCGCATCAAATACATGGCGTAATTTTTCGGGACCGTTGTGCACCGCAAAATGTTTTGCGCAGGCCAGCGCCTTATAATACGTCGGATCATCGCCCTGAATTCCCTTAATAAACGCGACCCCGAGTTCACCGGATAAATAGGGATCTTCGCCATAGGTTTCCTGACCGCGGCCCCACCGGGGATCTCTGAAAATATTAATATTCGGCGTCCAGAACGTAAGGCCGTAATAGCGCGCCGTATTCGGGTTCTTCGCACGGGCGCCGTTATTCTTGGCCCGTCCTTCCGTGGCAATGGTATCGGCAATCGTATGCATCATTTCCGCATCCCACATCGCCGCCATTCCGATCGCCTGCGGGAAGACCGTTGCATGACCCGCCCGGGCCACCCCGTGCAAACATTCGTTCCAGTAATCATACGCCGGTACACCGAGTCGCTTAATTTCCGTGGCCTTATTCACCAACTGGTTCGCTTTTTCGTCCAGCGACATACGACGCACGAGATCCGCCACACGCTCTGCCGTCGGAACCGACGCATCCGTATAGACAACGGGCTCGTTAATTTCCGGAATCGGATAGCTAGGCCCCGCCGGTTCCAAATCAGCCGCATTGACGCACGCCAGCACCACATCATCGCTCAAAACCCGGATGGCATTGACCTTCGCGGCATCGCTTTTGGTTTCGAATCGAATCTCAAGCGGGCCTTTAATCGAATCTTCCAGATGATAGACCGTTCCCTTCAGCACATATTCCGTACCGGAACCGACTTCAGCAAAAATATCCAGATTCCTGGCGAGCACCGTATCCCCGGAAAAAACGTCGAACACCCGTTTTCCTGCCGCAGTGTGATAGGTTTCAGCAACATAAATTTCAAGGTTATATTCCCCTTCAGGAAGTCCTTCCACCAACGCCGAAAATTCACGCCCGTAAATTTCCTCCACGTACATCTTTGGGTCCGTTGCATTGGCGACGCTCGCAAATTCGGACTTCGACAGCGAATGATGCTTCACCTCTCCGCGTATACGGATCGGTTGCCCGCACGAGGAATTTCCAATTTCATCGGCACTCGCCGGCGCTGAAACAAGGCCCGTCACAACAAGCGATAACGCGATGGCCCCCATGCGGCGGACACCCCGAACGTTAACTTTCATACTCATATTCCCCTCACCCTTCATGTTTAAAAAAAATTGAGAACCCCTGATTTTCCATCTCTATCGAAAGAACTTACATATCGGATTCATGACGTTATGGCTTATGTATACATCTTGATAAACGCAGTGCCGAGCATTCGCCAACTTAAACGTTTAAGAACCCTTCTCCCTTCCCTTGAACCTCCGTATAGGCCTATGGTGTTGAACTGATCACAAACAGGACATATCAATGACCTCAGCTCATTCTGACGACAGGGATAAAAAAGAAAAACCGCAACGCCGGATTACGATGAAGGATATCGCCCGAGAACTCGGCATCTCGCATGTTGCCGTCTCGTATGCCTTACGAAATCTCAACGAAGTATCAGAAGACACCCGGCAGCGGGTGCTGAAAAAAGCCGAAGAAATGGGCTATGTTTCCGATCCCTTGCTCTCGGTCCTGTCCCGTTACCGCTTAGACAGCAAAAACAAACCGATTCAGGCTGAATTAGCCTGGATTAATTCATGGGATCGTCCGGAAGAACTCTACGAACACGCCGAGTTTAAACTGTATTGGGACGGCGCGACCGCCAGCGCGAAACGTTTTGGTTTTGAACTCGTCAAATTCAATGCAGCCGAAATTCCATTGAAACGCCTCGAATCCATTCTTAAAGCCCGCAATATAAAAGGGATCTTAATGGCGCCGCTTGAAGCATCGGAGCTCGATTGGTCCACCTTTTCCTGGAACGACTTTGCAACCGTGCGTTTTGGAAGAACCATCCCCCAACCGGAAACACACTTTGTGAGCAGCGCTCAAATTAACAACACCATTCTGGCCTTCAACAAAACCCACGAACTGGGGTATCAACGAATTGGACTGGCTTGCGACTGGCTGAAATATCGTTTTTTCGGGATTGGATTTGCATGGGCTCAACAGCATGTATCAGTGGAACAACAACTCCCCACGCTTTCACTGGAACACACCGACAGCTTCGAAAAAAAGAAGCAGAAACTGAACAACTGGATAAAGAAAACCAATCCAGACGCCATCATTACCGATTCTCCCGAACTCCCCCTAATGCTCGAAAACTTAGGATATCGGATTCCCGAAGACATTGGCCTCGCTACCCTCTCAATTAACGATACCCCTATCGATACGGGCATTAACCAGGAGCCATTTGACATGGGCCGCGCAGCGGTTCGCCAGATCGTCGCGCTCCTATCCGAAAATAATTTCGGCCTCCCGGAAAACCGCCACGAAACCCTGATCGGCGGCACCTGGGTCGACGGCTCCATGCTCCCTCCTCGAAACACATAGAACAACGCCGCACACCTCCAGCGCTTCCAACCATTGGAAACCGAATGATCCGGCACAAGCTGAAACCAAGTCGGCTTGTTCAATTGATAGTGGAAGTTGGAAAACACTAAAATTGAAGCAGGGAGTTTTTGAATCGGCCTTCGGCCTATTCCCTTCGGGAATTATGTTCCGCGTTGCTCCTCGGTCTTTACTCAGAAGGGCTTAATGAGCCTCCCCCCATCATCAAACCAGTGACCTAAAAAAATAAAATATAATTTGGTCTGGTTTTATGCCGAGTGACCGAAGGTCGCGAGGGGCGA